>JBAXLO010000014.1:0-38129 GCA_037134755.1 Bacteroidota bacterium
ACTTCATTACTGCGAATTAGATACATTAGCAATGGTTATGATTTGGGAATATTGGATGAATGAAATCCATAAAAAATAGTTTTCATAACTACAATCAATTGTCCCACCCTGTTGCGAACCTAAATCTTTAATGATAATACTATTTTGATCTATAAGCACAAATAGTGCCGCTATCATAATATTTAGCACTAACTTATTCTTATTTTTAACGTAAAAGGATTGCAATAATCCAAAAATGGTTAAATGATTACTAACTTTTTTATTCATTGTATTATAAATTTAATTTGTTTAAAAATTTCTGTTAATATTACTATAGCTAATTTTGTTTTTAAGTCTCCGTACTTGCTATATCGGTTACTTCGATTTGAAGACTTAAAAAAGCAAAACTTTTCGTATCAACATAATTTTATTACAAATTAAATGTAGGCGGAAGGTTCGACTTCGTTTTTTGTTATGATGTCAAATAAAATGCAAATGTACTAATAAATTAATTCATAATTCAAAATTATTTAATATATTTTTTGATATTATTTTATGAATTAAGATACAATTTAATCAATCAGCATTTTACACCTGTGAAATTATTTTCTTCTTCTTTCTCTTTTTCCACTATTCACTACAAAAATTAATGAATTTTCAGTTTGCAAATCTAAAGGAGCGAAGTCGAAGGGTCGAGACGGGGTGAGGTTTCCCAAGCCACAAAGTGGCGACCTATTTGTAGAGAACTATTATAAATCATTGTTTTTCACCCCTCCTCGGTTCTTGAGCGGAGTCGAAGGATTGGAGGGGAAGGGGAGGTCTCCAGTCACAGAGTGGCGTCCCTATTTGTAGAAGACTCTTATCCCTTACAACAAATCCAAAGGACTTTGTATATTTGATTTTATAATATCGCTGGTATGATTATAGTTCTCAGTTGTTTTTATGGATTGATGCCCTAATAGTTCCTGTACATATCTAATATCTACACCACTTTCTAATAAATGAGTAGCAAAGCAATGACGCAAACAATGAGGAGTTACCTGAGTTGTAATCCCTGCTCTTTCGGCAGCTAATTTTATTACTTGTTGAACACTCCTTTCATTATAAGCCATGCCATTTTGTCCTTCAATTACAAAATGATTAGGTTTAAATTTCTCATAATATTTTGGCAATAATACTGCCAAAGAAGGAGAAAGCTTAACAACTCTTTCTTTTTTATCTTTATCTATAATAATATGTATAACATTATTATTAGTATCAATATCATTTAATGTCAATTTTAATAATTCCGCGAGACGTAAGCCGCCACTATACAACAAACAAATTATAGTTTTATGCTTTAAGTTTTCTGTTTTATCAATTATTGCCTTTACATCTATTTTGCACAAGCAATTTGGCAATTGATAATCCTGTTGTTTAGGATAGATTGATTTCAAATCAAATTTAAGGTTTAATACAAGTTCGTAATATTTCTGTATCGAAGTAATAATTTGTCTTTGATAAGCTTTACTTATTTCTTTATCCTCAATTAACCACTGCACATGTTTCTCAATTAATTCTAAAGTAATAGTTTCAGGCTCATTTTTATTAAAGAAGTCTAAAAACTGTTGCAAACAAGTTATATAAGAACGTACACTCCTTTCATTATAATTTTGCTGTTGCATGCGACTTTTAAAAAGCTCAATATCTATTTCCATAATTACAAAAACATTCGTTTATTGAATTTAATTAATTTCTTTAAAGCATTGTTAAAAACCTTTATTAATAGTATGTAGCAGTGTTTTCGTTTATTTATCCTAAAATCAATAACCGAATGTTACATAACATTAATTATAACCTTATGTTCATATTCAAAAATAATTAAAACAAAACTAATATTAACAGAATGAAAAAATCGATTACTAATTTATTTTTCTTTATTTGTCTGATTAGTTTAAATAATTGGCTATTCGGTCAATCAATTGCAGATACTTACAAAATGGAAGCACAAGCATATAGAAATGCTGCTGCTACAACAAAATGCCCTGATGTTGCTCAATGTTATTTAACGTATGCAAGTTGGTGCGATTGCTATGAAAGAAATTTAAGATTTAATAGTAAGAATGAAAATTGTGGAAGTCGTCCGACTTGTAAAGCTTGTACTGGAAATGCAGCATCAAGTAATGAAAGTGGAGGGAGTACAAATAATCCAATTGGTACTATTAATAATATTTCAAATGATCCAAGAGTTGAGCTAGTAAAAACAGGATTTCAACTAATAAGTTTAATTTCTGATGCAGTAAAAGAAAATAAAAAAAGAAAAACAAACCAAGTTATTATTTCAAATAATTCTGACGATAATAATGTTGGAACTAATTCAGATTCCCATTTATTCGGTGGTGATGCATTACAAAGCACTTCTGAGTCAGAATCACATTCATTTGGTGACACCAAATCAAACATTCCAGATATATCAAATCAAGCAAAAAATGATAATATTGTAAGTGATGAATCTGATATACAAGCGAATTCTTTTCAACAACCACAAATAGAAGAATTGGGGAATATTGTAAATGAAAACACAAGTATTAAGGAAAATACAAATCAAGATATTTCACCCGATATAATAGCAACTACCAACACAAATGAAATTAACACAAACTCTAATATTACTCAAAATGATCCAAATAACGAAGGATTTGCTAGTGGACCTATAGAAAATATCAATACAGATAAACCGTATTTAGCTTCTATTGTTAATGATATTCCTACAAAAATAGCTCTTTCTCCTTATGATAATGCTACACAAAATTTAATAAACAATAATATAGATGCTACAAAAAATGATGGAAATGCAGGTAATAATGCCATTCAAAAGATGCTAAGCACTAACTCTGACGAAGTTACAGAACAGGCATTTGATGAAAATATTAATACATTAGATAAAGGATTTAAAAACGTTTTCACTTCAGGAATTTCAGATAAATACGAGAGTTTGAAAAATCTTGTCAATGAAGCATCTAATTCTAATTTAGTTAAAAAGGTTAGCCCTTATGTAATGCTTATTCCAAAAGTAATATATTACAATGTTACAAGGCAATATCTTACAGAAAATGATTATTAGCACATTAAAAAATAAAATAATGCAAAATAGATATTTATCAATTTTTTTTTTGATTGTCTTATTACCTATATTAGCTTTTTCTCAAATAAAAGTTGACCAGTATCACTTTATGATAGATTCTTCTAAGGTAAAGATGAAGGAATACAAATATCCATCAGTTAATTATTCTTTAAACAGTTTTTCTGTTTCACAATCTGGGTTTATACTATTATCTGTTAATGGGGGTGTATTTATGCCTCAACTTAATATATGGATGCTGCCTCCGGATTCAATTCCAATAATTTCATTTAGTACTGTTCCGAAAGATAGCTCTTCATTTTTTATAATAATGAAAAAACATTATAATGAAATAATACAAATTATTAAGAATGGTAAACCAGAAGAAGAAATAAAAATATTGAAGATGCCAAAAGGAATATACTCTATTTACGCTATGGAAAGGAATTTTTTCTATTTATTTGGCATAGATACAAGTGGATTTAATGTATGGAGTTATGATGGCAATTTACACCTTCTTTTTAAATCAAAGAAAACAATATCTTCATTTTTAGCAATAAAAAAAGGTGTTTGGATGATGGGATTCGACAATAAAATTATTCTTTATCAAAATGAAGAAAACCCAAAAACAATTCTACATACAATAAAAAAAACGGAAGGTCTTGCTTTAGCAACTGATGGAACAATATTTTATAGTAATACAGACGGTGTTTTTCAATATAATGGAAAGCAATCGAACAAGATAATTGATGGATTACACGGTTTTATTGCTACTCATAATCATCATCTATTTATATTAAATCAGAATAAAAACTCTGTTTTAGACATTACTTTATTAAATTAAAAATATTCATATGAAAATTAAGATTTTTACTTTATTTGTGTTAAATATTTTATTAGTTTGTTCTTATTGTTTTTCTCAGAACTCTATTTCTGTTACTAATATTAACTGGATAGAATCGAATGGAAAAATAGTAATATCTTATGATTTACCTATTAACGCTCATAATATTAGTATTTCTGCCACTTTTTTAAACAAAAACAATCCAAATTTTAAAGTTGAAGTTAAAAATGCAATAGGTAGTATTGGCATCGGTGTTTTTTCAGGGCTTAATCAATCCATTACTTGGGATTATAAAGCAGATGGTTGTAGTAATTTACCTAAAGGGAATTATTATTTTAAAATATTTATTTTTGATGCTTCAGTTGAAAATTCATTTACTGATAATTCAAGACATGCAGATAAACCTGAAATGATAAATGTTGAAGGCGGTACATTTCAGATGGGGAGTAATGATGGTAGTAGTGGAGATAAACCTGTTCATTCAGTTACGGTAAGTAGGTTTAAAATATGTACACATTTAATAACTGTCGGCGAATATAAGATTTTTTGTATTGCAACTGAAAGACCCATGCCTGAAGCCCCATCTTGGGGATGGAACGACAGACACCCTATGATTTATATCAGTTGGAATGATGCAGATGCTTATTGTGATTGGCTTAGCAATGAACTTAAAGGTAATTATCGTTTACCAACAGAAGCTGAATGGGAATATGCAGCACGTGGAGGTAATAAAAGTAAAGGATTTACTTATGCTGGCAGTAATGATTTGAATGAAGTTGGTTGGTATAAAGATAATTCAGTAGCAACAAATCCAGTTATGAAGAAAAAGCCAAATGAATTAGGCTTGTATGATATGAGTGGTAATGTATGGGAATGGTGTAGCGATTGGTTGGGTGAATATTCATCTAAAGCCCAAACCAATCCAAAAGGACCATTAAAAGGTTATGAACGTGTAATGCGAGGTGGTTGTTTTAAACGTAGAGCTTCTTTCTGTAGGTCAACTAACCGCAGCCAACCTGCTCCTGTCAACGGTGATAATAACTTTGGTTTTAGAGTGGTATCTATTGGTGATACTAATCAAAATATAATTTATGAGAATAAAAAAGATACTAAAGACTTCTTATATTTAAAATCAGTTGAAGATGCTAATTCAATTCAAAATATTCAGCTCCCTGATTATGACATTAAAGCAAAAAGTTTTCTTGAAAATTCATGGGGTGTTACTTTTAATACTCATTTTATAACTTCTGCAATCCCCATCATTGAAAGTAGACATGTTTACGATACAACTTTAATTTATAAGACAAATTCCTCAAATACATCAAATGGATGGGGTATAGGTGGTGGATTAGGTATTGATATCTGGCCTTTCAGAGGTCCATATTTTGGGCTTGGTGGTTTTGTAAATATTGCATTTCTTATTGGTAGTGACAACTGTACTATTTATGATTTTGGAGGAACCCTATTATTGGGATTAAAACATATAAAAAGTGTATTTGAATATAGAAGCCAAAGTAGATCAATAAGTGGCGATAATATGGATTTAAATAGCTATGATTATTATGTTGCTACAACTTATAATGTAAATAGACTTGGAGTTGGACTTATGTATGATTTTAGTGTGCCAAAAGAAGAATGTAATATAAGTGCTATGCTTCTTTTTGATCGACCTAATTTTCTTCCAACAACAAATTCTTCAATAATGGTTGCCAGAATTGAACTCAATGCTTATGTTAACTTTAAAATTGAATATTCGCAAAATTATGCTATTGCAGGAGAAAGAAAATATGCGTGGAGTAGCAATACACCTGATAATCAAGATTATTGGTTCATCTCAATAGGTAAAAAATGGAATATTGCTAGTGGAAAATATAAAAAAAGTAAAACGATACAAAAATGAAAACAATTTATAAATCAAAAAATATAAACAATATAATTTGTATTATTCTATTAACCATGATAACATTTGTTTCATGTAATAAAGAATCCTATATTCAAGGAGAATTTGGTACAGTAACTGATATAGACGGAAATGTTTATCAAACAGTAATAATTGGCACACAAGTTTGGATGGTCGAAAACCTTAAAGTTACTCATTACCGCAATGGTGATTCAATAATGTATAAAAATTCGAATTGGCCTTCATTTCCTGCTTATTGTGATTATAACTTTACTCCAAGTTATAGTATAACATATGGTAGATTATATAATTTTTATGCTGTAGTTGATAATCGCAAGCTTTGTCCTTTAGGTTGGCACGTGCCAAGTGATGCTGAGTGGACAACTTTAACAACCTATTTTGGAGGAGAAAGCATTGCAGGTGGTAAACTAAAAGAAGCCGGCTTAACCCATTGGCTAAGCCCTAATACAGGAGCTACCAACGAAACAGGGTTTACAGCTCTTCCCTCGGGCTATCTTGGTGTCAATGGGAATTTCATGGGAACTCTTGGTTACTACGGCTGGTTTTGGAGTTCAACCAAATATTCAAGCAACTCCTGGTATAGGAGCATGATCAGCTCTAGTGGTAATGTAAGCAGGAATACCGCTGATGAGAAGTGCTTTTTATCGGTGCGTTGTATAAAAGATTAATAAAATTTACTTTTTAAGCTATCAACTAACTTTTACAAAAAAAAACAAATAGATAATAATAAATAGTGGAGACAAGATACCACTTTAATAAACGGAGCGTAACCGAAAAGCCTTACGAGTAGGAAAATTAAGAATAGAATACAAAATGAAACCAGTAGGAATAAAATTCGTATAATATAATAAATATATAATTTTAGTAAATAAGAGTTCCCCGAATCTCTTGTTGGTTGAAGTTTATTAATTTTACACGAAGTTTCCGAACTGCGCAAGTATAATATGTAGTTTCAAACCTATAATCCATTGTCCCTACATTCCCTATTGTAAACTATAAGAAAATAATTGTCCTAATAGCCACAATTGTTTTTCTTTAATCCCCAAAAAATCGTAATTCGTAATTATTTTTAAGCTCTTTAACACACCAATTTTTAATAACAAGAAAGTCTTATTTCCAATTCCAACTATTAATAAAGAAGATGTTAACTTTTTAAAAGAACTGGTTGAAATAGGTAAATTTAAACCGGTAGTTGACAGGAAATTTAAATTAGATGAAATAGTAGAAGCTTATAAGTATGTAGAAACCGGACAGAAAACAGGCAATGTAGTAATTATTGTAAGGAATTCTTGATTTTATATTCAAAATATTTTAATACCAAAAAAAGGCATTAACCATAACAGTTAATGCCTTTCAATTTAGTAATTAAGATATTATTCTTGAGCAGTAATTTCTTTTAGTTGTATAACTTTTGAAGAAGCATATCCTAAAGCTAATATCACAAAAATACTCATTCCGCCATCTATAGGAGCACCACCACCGGTTCCACTACCTGAGGGCGTAGTTCCTCCATTAGTGCCATTATCAGCACCAGGATCTGGAGCCTGTGCATTACTTAATGCTGGTAACAATGATAGCAAGAAAATGACCGCAATTGTTTTTATTGTTTTTTTCATTTGTTATTTATTTAATATTTTTAATTATTAATTTCTAAATTAAAGTATCATTTACGCTCTCATTTTGAAAGCGTAAATGATGCCATCATATAATTTATTTTACATATACTTTTTTGGTATAAACATTGCTATTTGTTATTACTTTTATCATGTAATAAGCACTTGCAAATTGCATATCCAGAGTATTAACAGTACTATTTGAGGCTTGTTTTCTCAACAATTCTTTTCCTAATAAATCATATACTACGATATCTTTAATTTTTTCAGTTCCTTGATTATTGATATAAACAGTATTGTTATTTGAATAAATGTTGATTCCGCCATTTCCATTGTTGTTAATAATTCCATTTGGTGCACCAAAATGAACTTTAAACCTATTTGCATTATCATTTGCATCAGCATTAAAGCTATATTCAGGTTGTGCAATTAAATCAGTAAAAGTATTCAATTTAGTATCTTCCAATTTAATAGATGTACCAGCCGCAAAACTGCTAAGTTCGCTTGCAGTAATGGTATATATACCTGCTGAAGTTATATTAAATCCCATTTGTACTAAAGGATTTGAATTAATATCATGTAATACATTTACAGCTAAATTCATATTACTTAATACTGAGTAAAATTGTGGAACTTCTTCAGCACCTAAAAGTTTTTCAACATCTAATTGATCATCAAAACCTGCCGTTGCGTTAGTATTAAAGTTAATAAAGGTTTCATCCTTATAATTATTACCATTCACAGTCAAATGTAAAACATCAGGAATACTTGCTTTCATAAATGAAGCAGGAGCATTAGTTTTTGCTGAAGTTGGTATAATCATCTTTGGACTTGCTGCATTTGCAAAAACAAAGAAACCTTGATAAGAAGGAATTAAATTTCCAGGTATAGTAGAAATACCAGTACCACTCTTATATTTATAAACTTTTGCAATTGGATCCCAAGTCTGAATTGTTGGATTCATATTTGTTTGCCAAGTAGCTGAGTTATCTAAACTAATAGCACAAGGGAATGGGTTTGCAACAAGATTCATACCATGTTTAGGGCTAGTAGGTGTATAAGTTACTTTTAAAGTATCTTGTAAACTCTGTAATTGATTTCCATAAACACCTTTAAGTTTAATAGTTACTTGTTTAGTTGACCAAATTTCATAACCATTACCAGGATATAATTTTTCTGTATTACCAATAGTAATTGCTGGGTAAGTATTTGTAGGTTCATCATATTTATATAAATATAATGTATCCTTATTAACTCCAGTTCCATTATCAGGGTTATCACCTGAGAAAGCATAACCATAAGCTAATAATACAGGAGAACCTATAAAATGCCATACACCAGGTGATAAAGAACGATCAGCTTCAACAGAACCAGTAATGTTTAGATTATTATTATTATCAATAATTGTTGCATTATTTAATAATGTAAAATCATGACAGATACCCGAAGAAGTTATTGTAGGCATATTAGTTATATTTCCAGGTATTGTTACATTATAGTTATAAGCTGGAACACCATTTGTCCAGTTCCCTGAATTACTCCAGTCATTATTAATAGATCCAGTCCATATTGTAGATAAATAAGATGTAACAATCATACTAATTGTATTAGAAGTAGCACCTGAATTACAAGCTATCTGATCGATACCAGCTTTTACTAAATCTCCATTCAAAGGAATATAAGTAAAAGATGTACCTGTTGAACCTGTATAAATATTGTTTATATACCATTTTAAATCTGTTGGTAAAACGTTACCTGTTGTTGTAGTTGTAAAAGTTACCGATGTTCCTGCTATTACATTTGCTCCCTGTAAAGATGTTATTGAAACAGTTTCATTATTTAAAGGAATTGGTGTCATTGAACCGCTTGCTGAAGCACTTATACATCCATTTAATGATTGTGTTACTGTATAAGTATTACCATCGTTAACAGTGATAGATACTGTTGTATCAGAAGTACTCCATAATAAACTACCCGTATAATTAGTTGCTGTTAAAATAGTATGACCACAAGCTGCAACTGCTGTTACTGTTGGAGTCTGTAGAGTATTTACATTAACAGTTTGGTTTGCATTTGCAATACATTCTGAAGTAACATTAGTTACAGTAACTGAATAATTATTAGCTGTTGTAACTTTAATAGATGAAGTTGTAGCTCCATTCGACCATAAATAAATATTATTTCCATTCCCAGCTGTAGCTGTTAATGTAACTGTATCACCTGAACAAATTGTTGTATAACCATTTGTAGAAATTGAAGCTACAAATCCGGTACATATATTAAGATCTAAACCAGTAATAATATCAGATCTAAATTTCCTAAGTCCTGAACTTAAATCTTTAGCTTCAAAACCATCATTATATAAAACTACATCACCTCCATCAGTTACAACTTGAAGCTGAGTTAATGAAGATTGACCAGAACCATTATCTATTGGCATAATGCCTTCCATTTTTAATACATTGCCTGCACTTGGCACTAATATTGGTTCATCAGAAGGATAACCAGTCCATTTATAAAAATCACAAGCAAAAGTACTATCTCCAACATCACCTGCTATAATAATATAAGTGCCATTTGAAAGTCTTTCTATATCACGAATTCCTCTATGATTTAAATTTAATTCAATAGGAGAACCATATGTTGGATTTCCAACAGGATTACCATTGTTAAACCAAGATTCAAAGTTTAAAATTGGTGCAATTAGTGCATTATTACGATTAGTAATTGGTACTAATGGAGCTCTCATTCCAAGATATAAAGTTGTATTATCCGGACCAAATACCATACCTTCAAGAGAAAGTCCACCTTCAGTTTTAGAATCTATGCCAGGTTGAGATGAAGCAGTGAATGCATAGCCATTAGTATCTCCCCAAGCAAGTAATGAAGATCTTAAATTAACATAACCTGCAAAAGTAAAAGTTGTAGATGCACCTGTACCTGTAATTGTTGTAGCAAATAATCTATCACGGTTTGGCTTATTTGGGAATGGAGATGCACCATTACTCATTGACCCTGACCAATACATCTTGTTTGAAACTGTTGTACTTCTAGTTGCTGCTTCAATATCTGCTTCGGGATGTGCAGGATCAGGTAATGATAAATAAGTTGAGAAATTAAAAGAAACTACAGGTAAACCTGAAGCATGACGCGAATATACATTTAATACATTATATTCATCATCACCACTTATATAATAATTATTATCAATAGCAATCGCATCAGATGCATCCGACATTCCAGTATGCCAATGAGTATTTAAAGGAATAATATCAGGTGTACGAACAGATGCAGCATAAGCAATTATGTAAGATGTGGTATTAACTCCATCAAATACACTTATAGTAATATCAGAATATCCAACTCCAGTTGGGGTTATTTTTACATTTCTAATTGCTCCAGTTCCTGTAATTATAAGATTAGCATTAGGAACCACAGCCTGATTACTACTTACAGCGGTAACAATTAATAAATTTGCTGAGGTTTCTAGATCATTAACAATAAAATCAATACCTGAAGTACTTGCAGGATCAGTTAAATCACCAATAACACTAGATAATACATAAGGACTAGCTGGAGAAACAACAACTCCACCATCAATATAATTAGAAGTAGTTGTAACATTCATTGATATTGAAGGTGGAGCATTTGCATCATCTAAAATAACAATGTGTTGAGAAGTCATAGTTCCAAGTTGTAAACCTGAAGTAGGATTACTTAAGGTTAAAATTGCAGTTTTTGAACCACCATATATTGATGCATTTGCAACTGTAAAAGTTACAGTACCTGAAGAAGAACCTGCAGGTATAGTAATAGTATTATTAGTTAAGTTGTAATCACTTGATGTAATACCTGTTCCAGATACATTTAATGAAACTGTTTGTGTTGTTGAAACTACTGAAGATGCAATTGCTGTAACAGTAATTGCTGTAGTAGCTGTTTCAGAACCACTATTTGTACTGATATATAGATTAACAATTGGGATTCCTGCATCAACTGGTGAAAATGTAATACCTTTATTAAAAACTCCTGCTACAGCACTAACTAAAGTAGTTGCAGTTGATCCAGAACCTGTATCTGTAATTTTAATTACTCTATTACCAGCTGCTTCATAAGTAGTAGTATATATTACAGGATTTGATCCTGAATAATCAACAATTAAACCATAAGCACCTATATTAGTAAATCCTGTTCCTAAAGTATATGCTAAACTCCATGTTGATCCGCTTTTTATCCATTTTTGAATACCACCTACAGCTGTATTTAAATTTATTGCAATATAGCATACATTCATTGCAGGATTAAAAGAAAAATCTTGAGGGATTGCAGTTCCTGTATTTATGATCTGAGAAACTGTTACAGAACCACTAGTTGGTAAACCTGTTCCAAATTGGAATATACCAAGTTGAGTTGCAGTATTAACAGGACCAGCTTTTTGTGTTGAATAATAAATATTCCCATTAAAAATACGTAATCCATATGCTTTGGGTGGTACAGTTCCAGTTCCAAGTCCAAGTTTTATTCCAGGACCATAATAATCAATTCCATCTATATTTGCTGCTGAAGCACCGGAAGCCCAGTAATGAGAGCCATCAGAGATTGCACCTCTAATATCATTTGAATTAAAAAATGTTTTACTTGTATCAATTTGTGCATATGCTCCTGATTGAGTAACTATTCCTATAGCACGTGGATATGTAGTAGATGGTGTTGCAGTAATATCTGCAATTGTTGATGATGATGCATATCCACCTAATACTAAATATCTGCCATCAGTTGAAGTTGAAAGAAATCCTTCAGAACCCCCATAGATACCTGATGTTTGTAATGGATAATTATTAATAATTCCCGAAGGAATTGAAACGGTAATTCCCGATGCACCTGAAGGTGTAATTTCTTTTAAAGTAATCTGGGAAGAAGATTTAGTTGCTGTATTTATTGTTTGTAAAACAACTAAATTCCCTTGAGTAAACGACTGTTGTCCCTTACTCAGATTAATAAATAAAAGCAAAGAAAATATTGAAGTTAATATTCTTAGCCCGTAAAAATGCATATTGTTTTTAATCATATTTAAGATAATTATTTGATTTAAATTTAAATTATTTTTTAATCCGCAAAATTACATTTTGAATATCTCTTAAATGTTAATTTAATATTATCATAGTATTAATAAAAAAGGCATTAACCATAACAGTTAATGCCTTTCAATTTAGTAATTAAGATATTATTCTTGAGCAGTAATTTCTTTTAGTTGTATAACTTTTGAAGAAGCATATCCTAAAGCTAATATCACAAAAATACTCATTCCGCCATCTATAGGAGCACCACCACCGGTTCCACTACCTGAGGGCGTAGTTCCTCCATTAGTGCCATTATCAGCACCAGGATCTGGAGCCTGTGCATTACTTAATGCTGGTAACAATGATAGCAAGAAAATGACCGCAATTGTTTTTATTGTTTTTTTCATTTGTTATTTATTTAATATTTTTAATTATTAATTTCTAAATTAAAGTATCATTTACGCTCTCATTTTGAAAGCGTAAATGATGCCATCATATAATTTATTTTACATATACTTTTTTGGTATAAACATTGCTA
The DNA here is from genome assembly GCA_037134755.1 of Bacteroidota bacterium. Classification (GTDB taxonomy): domain Bacteria; phylum Bacteroidota; class Bacteroidia; order Bacteroidales; family JACABE01; genus JBAXLO01. The sequence goes on from JBAXLO010000014.1 coordinate 13,056, forward strand.
TTTGTTATTACTTTTATCATGTAATAAGCACTTGCAAATTGCATATCCAGAGTATTAACAGTACTATTTGAGGCTTGTTTTCTCAACAATTCTTTTCCTAATAAATCATATACTACGATATCTTTAATTTTTTCAGTTCCTTGATTATTGATATAAACAGTATTGTTATTTGAATAAATGTTGATTCCGCCATTTCCATTGTTGTTAATAATTCCATTTGGTGCACCAAAATGAACTTTAAACCTATTTGCATTATCATTTGCATCAGCATTAAAGCTATATTCAGGTTGTGCAATTAAATCAGTAAAAGTATTCAATTTAGTATCTTCCAATTTAATAGATGTACCAGCCGCAAAACTGCTAAGTTCGCTTGCAGTAATGGTATATATACCTGCTGAAGTTATATTAAATCCCATTTGTACTAAAGGATTTGAATTAATATCATGTAATACATTTACAGCTAAATTCATATTACTTAATACTGAGTAAAATTGTGGAACTTCTTCAGCACCTAAAAGTTTTTCAACATCTAATTGATCATCAAAACCTGCCGTTGCGTTAGTATTAAAGTTAATAAAGGTTTCATCCTTATAATTATTACCATTCACAGTCAAATGTAAAACATCAGGAATACTTGCTTTCATAAATGAAGCAGGAGCATTAGTTTTTGCTGAAGTTGGTATAATCATCTTTGGACTTGCTGCATTTGCAAAAACAAAGAAACCTTGATAAGAAGGAATTAAATTTCCAGGTATAGTAGAAATACCAGTACCACTCTTATATTTATAAACTTTTGCAATTGGATCCCAAGTCTGAATTGTTGGATTCATATTTGTTTGCCAAGTAGCTGAGTTATCTAAACTAATAGCACAAGGGAATGGGTTTGCAACAAGATTCATACCATGTTTAGGGCTAGTAGGTGTATAAGTTACTTTTAAAGTATCTTGTAAACTCTGTAATTGATTTCCATAAACACCTTTAAGTTTAATAGTTACTTGTTTAGTTGACCAAATTTCATAACCATTACCAGGATATAATTTTTCTGTATTACCAATAGTAATTGCTGGGTAAGTATTTGTAGGTTCATCATATTTATATAAATATAATGTATCCTTATTAACTCCAGTTCCATTATCAGGGTTATCACCTGAGAAAGCATAACCATAAGCTAATAATACAGGAGAACCTATAAAATGCCATACACCAGGTGATAAAGAACGATCAGCTTCAACAGAACCAGTAATGTTTAGATTATTATTATTATCAATAATTGTTGCATTATTTAATAATGTAAAATCATGACAGATACCCGAAGAAGAAATTGTAGGCATATTAGTTGCAGTACCAGGAATAATTACGTTCTGTAGTTGAGTAGGAGTAACTCCTTCTGACCAGTTTGCAGAATTATTCCAATTGTTATCAGCAATACCATTCCATGTATTATCTTGTGTTGATTTAACAATTTTAAATGCATCAAATAAGAATGAATTTCCAACACTGTCAACAGAATAAGTTGAAATATTAATTGAATCAGTACTAATAGTTACATTACTAAATGTTGGTAATCCATTCTGACCGAAACGTCCACTAAACATACCAAAGTAATTTGGAACTTGAGTTTGAGCAAGAGCAGCATCCATTTGAGCCTGTGTACGTGGTTCATATTTCTTTTGACCACCTGAATTGTTTAAGAAATACATAGTTCCTTGTTTAACATCAAAAGTTCCTCCAAATTTACCGGTAATATTATCACGAATTGTAGGAGCAACAATTGTTTGATTAGAAACTGCATTTGGTATTAAAGATTTATATTTTATGGGTCCAATAACTTCATAAACATGATCGTGACCCTGGAATGCTAAATCAATCTTTAAACTATCATATACAGGTTCCATCTTTGCTCTTTCAACAACTTCATCAGCATCGCTTTGATGACTTGAACTACCTGTAAACATATCTTTATGATAAACTGCTATTCTCCATTTTGTAGTAGGATTAGCTTTTACCTGATTGTTCATCCATATAGCTAATGAATCTAAGTAACCGGTTGTATTATAATTCTCATAAGTCATGTGCATAAATAATGCGTCCCCATAAACATAAGAATAAAGACTACCAGGTGTAGTTGCTAATGCGTAATCAAAAGCTACAGAATCAGTATTAAAATGATAGGTAAAGTTTTTATTAGTTGAGATATCATGATTACCTTCTACAGGTACAAAAGGGTTTTTCATATAAATATCCTGTTGTGTTTCAAAATATTGTTCATATTCCCATTCTGAATTAGATGAACCTGAAGATTCAACTAAATCACCACAACTTAACCAGAAGTTAGCATTAGGATACATAGCTTGTGCTGCATGTGTTGTAGTTTGAGATACATTAAACATAGCATCAGTTTGAGCTTGTGGATCTGTTACATAAACAAATGAGAATGGTTCTTTTGTTGCTTTTGCTGTTTTAAAAGTTCCAATAGTACTCCAAGCTCCATTTTTTCCCACTCTAAAAGAATATTGTGTATTTGGAGTTAAACCACTTACTAAAGCTTTGTTGAACATATAACTTATCTTTGTATTATTTGCAATACCCGCTAAAGCATTAAGTCCATTTGCACTTACATTATAATTTAGATTTTTTGCTGAATCACATCTTGCATTTACAACCATTAAAGGACTATTAAATGCTAAAGAATCGGTTGCATTACCTGCTAAAATCTGAACCTTTCCACCTGTTACACCAGCATTTGTAAACCAATTAAAAGCCATTTTAGTTTTAGGATCCTTATTTAGGTTCATTACAATGTTATATGGCATTGAAGATGACTTCAATTTAGCTATCGTTGAAAGCATGTTAGCAGAACTTACAGAATCTTTATTTGCTAATAAAGCTGTTTTAGCTCTTAAAAAAAGTGTCCAGCTAGGTACTGTATAATCATTAGCATTAAAACTATTTACATAATTTACTAATGTATCTATAGGAGCTCTAAGTGGAAGTAATGCGATATTATCACTTGGCAATAAATCTGTCCATAGATTTGTTAAAGAAGAAGCAAGAGATGTTTGTCCAACTGAATTTAAGTAATTAACAAATCCTTGTTCTGATGCAGGTATACTTTCATCACCAGCATAATGAGCAGCAAAAGCATTAACAACATGAGGAGTTATTACACTTGCAGTTCCAGCATCTAATGAATAAGGAGGATTAGTTAATTGATAATTTACAATACCTGTCATACCAGTATTTAGATAATTTAAGGCATAATTCTGGAATGTCATTCCGTTTGTATTATAATTAATATTAGTAATATGATTTGTAACAACACTTAAAAGACTATCGCCTTTAAGTTCCATTACTCTGTAAGGACATGGCCATGTTACAGTTGAACCTGTTTCTATATCATAAACATAAGAAGTATTACCAATATTCGATTTCTTTGTTATATCATTTGCATGAAAATGACCTGTAAATACCATTCTTAAGCCAGCTTTTGAAAAGTTATTTGAGATAGTATCCCAACCTTTTACAACGTATTCCGGAAAAGCAACACTCTGTCCTGTATAATGTTCGGTTAAACCATGATGCATCATACCTACAACTACAGCACTTGAATCTTTAGCTTCTTTTAATCTGTCTAATACCCATTTATATGTTAATGGTTTAAATTTACCTTCTGTAATAGGGTAACCTGCAACCATATTTGAATCATATTCGCAAACATCAATTCCTAATATCCATAATTTAGATTTAGGTTTTGCAAGATAAGATAAAGAAACACTATCAGTTTTAACTGCTTCACCATAACCAAAGTTATTATATATAGATTTAAAATCTGAAGGAGAAATGGTATCTACTTTTGTTGTGGTACTTCCATTATAACTACATGCACTAACATTGTTTACGTCGTGATTACCAGGAATAACATAAACTTTAGTTACTCCATTCATTTCGATAGAATCAAGATAATGAGCCATACGTTGGTGACTTATTTTTTCACCATCTTTAGTTAAATCACCTGTTACTAGGAATATGTCAGGTTTTTCTTCATTAATTCTATTTTTTAGTTCCTGCATTATAGCATCACTTTCTTTTATAAGTTTTCTATCGCTTGCAAGATATGTTTGGAAAGCCACACCATCATTAATTAATAATGAAGGATCCATTAAATGAAGATCACTGGCAGAACATATTTTTGTGCCTGCTGAAGTAGTATTTTGAGCATAATTAGCAACATCAAAATTAATAGTCTTAGAATTTCCAAAAACTATAGGAGCATTTACATTATTTGTATCAGTATTATAAAGACATTCGCGAACTGTTAATACTTTAGAAATAGTATCAATTGATATTAACTGGAATGTTAATTTGGTTTCATCTATTGAAGAAACAATTCCTTTCATAGGCGAATCAGCATCAATTACATCAATAGCAATATTATTACTTGGTCCATTATATTTATAGTATTTACTTTGATGATCGTTGCCATGGAAATAAACAACAATATTAGGATGAGCTTGTACAAATGCAGCAAAAGCGTTTTGTTCTATATTTGAATTAGCATTGATATTGTTACCATCTTTAAAAGTTTCTAACAATACATTTTCAAATCTATCAGTTGCGTTTATATTATGAGTTCCGTTAGGATTTGTAAAATGTTTCGACTCTACCAATGGTTGATCATGTGTAAAAAGGAAAACAGGAGTTGAACTACTTACTGTAGCTAAATCATTAGCCATCCATACACGTTCTGTTGAATCAGGCCACATACATACAAACATGAAGTGAATTCCACCTATGTTTTTAGAATAATGAATTTTTTCGTTAGCATAATTATAATTTCCGGCAGGGCGTGGGCTAGGCATCATCATATTATATATGTTTACCATTGCAGCTGAATCTTTCAATGGATTCATTGTAGAGTAATAACCAATTGCATTAGAAACATCATGGTTTCCTCCTATTACAAATAATTTTGTTGGGTTACCTGATTTATCTTTAAGTTTTAATCCGGTAATGTAATCATTAGTAAATTGTGCCCAAGAAGCTGTTGCACTCTGATAACCTAAAGTAGAAGTTTGAGAACGTGTAGCAATGTCTCCAGTCTCAATAACAAAATCAATACTGTCAACTTTTTTACCGGAATTAACACCACCATCATTAGGAAATGTTAATTGGGTAAGATTGTTCATCTTTGCAATCATTGCACCATTTACTACTGTTGCATTTACATTGGCATTTTTCTGGAAACGTGATCGAGTCATCCCATAGTGAGGATCGGAAGTGTGTACAAACTGGATCTGAGCATTTGTTACACCAAAAAACATTAATAAGAAAATCCCTGTTGCAAGGGCTTTGTAGATAGCTCTCCTTAATTTGTTAGGAGACAACTTGAAAAGTAATATTAGAAATGATAAATAGACATTTCTAAATAGTTCAAAAAGTTTAATTTTTTTCATTTGTATATAAAATTTGGTTAAAATATTTTGAGGCAAAATTACTTTTAAAATACATGAAGGCTGTTAAGTGAAGTTTGTCATATTATTAATAAATTCTTGTTTTAATGTTAACAATGTTAATAAATTACAAATAAATGTAAATGCAAGATATTCAGTAATCATATGTAGATTTTTAAAATAAAATAAAATTAATACCTCATACAAGAAAATGCTTTTGTAATATTTAATAATATAAGGATGGGAGCTCTTAAATAAAATGTAATTATAACAACGATTTTAATATTTAACGATTAATTAATCTGTTAGATGATTAGAATTAGCTTAATTGAATTAATTTTGTGTCAATATAGATAGATATGTAACTAATCAATATTAATCATGAAAAAACATATTCTAATTTTAGTTTTTATTTTATTAACGAGCAATTTGTTTTGTAAACAAATTCAATTTAACAGTACAAATGATGTTATAAATTATATTGCAGGAAAATGGAATATATATTGTGTATGTGATACTGGCATGACAGGACAATACCATTCTGTAAATTATAATCAATATTACATTTTTAATAAAATAATGGGGTTTCAAGACCGTGTTAAATATACTTATTATCGTGATAGTTGTGGATCAAATTTTGGTATTGCGTTTATTAAGGATTCAGTTACTTTAGAACATGGTGATATGTGGATTCTTTACCCAATTTATGGGGGTAATACTTCTGAACAATTCGTTGAAGATTTTTTTATTAGTTCACCGTTGTTAATAATTGCTGATGTTTGCAATAAATGTCCTTCAACTATGTATAAAAAAGACACAAGTTATACTCCATCTATTGTTTCTACTCCAACCCTATCTTCAACAAAAACAATTCTCTTAACATTACTATTATTATCAATAGGAAGTATCTATATTTATAGAAATTCAAATAGAGTAAAACGATTCAACCTCTCCAATAAACAATTTTTATTATAGATAGTGCTAAAATGATTTATAATGACAAATTTTGAAAATATTTATTTTTTCTGATTGTAAAATTTCATATAGAATGAAACAATGGCAAAAAACATTATTGTTTGTAATTGGTTTTTTATTATTGCTAATATCATTCTTCAAATTGTTTAATTCAAATTACAGTATTACAAATATTCAACCGTTTATATCTAAAATTACAGCATACATTACTTTTATATTTTTAAAATTAACCGGAGCAAAGGTACAATTAAACAATACTATTATAGTATCCGCAGAATTTTCGATGCAAATAGCAATATCATGTTGTGCGATCGACCCAATTGGAATACTTCTTTGTACAATACTTGCTTTTCCATCCTCAATTCTTAAAAAGGTCATAGGGATATTGTTAGGATTTTTAATTCTATTTTTCGTTAATATTATCAGACTTGTTAGTTTGTATTATGCTGGTGTAAATTTTAACAAAAATGTATTTGATAATATTCATTTAAGTATTTGGCAATATATTTTTATTTTAATTGCGATAGTGTTATGTTTATTTTATATACAATGGGTAACAAAGAAAGCTACCGACCAAAGTGATAAATAAATACAAATGATAAAAAATTCTTCAATATTTATCTTTTTTGTAAAAGGAACTATAATATTTATTGTTTTGATAATGTTGGGCTTTTTCTTTAAACTTAATAAAAATTATTGTACAGTTTTTAGAACTTTTGAAAATCATATTTTTTCAAATTATAATAAAAATATAAAAGTAAGTTTTACAAAAGTAGATTTCGATCTATACGACACCCAAATAATAGTCAGATACGAAAACAATAAAGAATGGATAAATGTTAAATATCTATTTAGTACTTGGTATATATCTTATTTACCTACTATATTTCTTATTGCGTTAATTTTATCAACAAAATTTAAAACAATAAAGAATAAATTATTTGCATTAATAATAGGTTTTTTTTTGTTGAATCTAATGATTCAATTTTCTTTAGTACTTACAATAAATATTTTAGAACAAACAGCTCGGAAGGAGTTGGGCGATTTTATTGAAACCTTTAAAACTAAAATACTCTCGTTTTTATATATAGTTCTAATTAAATCAGAATGGAACTATTATTTACATCCTTTATTAGCATGGATAATTGTTTCATTTAGTAATTACACCATGTTTTCAGAAATAATAAAAAGTAGTAAAGCAATTTAATGCTATCCCTAGCTATATAACGTTTGTAGGAGTTGGGCGAAATTCCCGATATTCACACCAAATAAATAGAAGTTTAAACTTCTAATATAAAATTAAATTTTAAAAGATGTTTTTTTATCCCGTGGTGCGAAGTTTCCGAACTTCGCACGTGTAATATGTAGTTTTCAAAACTACAATCAATTGTCCTGTTAGTCGTAGTATGTAGCCGTTATGCGAAGTTTCCGAACTTCGCATCAATAAAATGTAGTTTTCAAAACTACAATCAATTGTCCCATCATTAAAAAGTCTTTGCACCCTTTGCGAAAATCTTTGCGTTCTTAGCGTGAAATTTTCTCACCGTAAAAAACAATACAATCAGGCTTAAAAGCCAATAAACACACACATTCCACAACCCCTAGCATAAATGCTAGGGTTAATACATAAAAACATTATTTTCTTAAAGTCCTCTCTTCTTAGGTCCGTGAGCCTGTCGAACGGGAGAGGATTTAGGAGAGGTCTGGAAGAGTAAAAAGAAACAAAAAAGCCCCACCAGAAACTGATGAAGCTCTCTTAAATTATTAATTGTTAATTCTTAATTGTTAATTCTTAATTGTTAATTATTAATTGTTAATTCTTAATTTTTAATTATTAATTCTTAATTGTTAATTAACTTAGTCACTTCCGGCTCCAGCAGTATCAATACCGTTTGTTCCTCTTTATTAACAATAACATCAAAAATACCGGACATATAACCCAAAGCCGTAGCCATTCCTTTATACTCACCAAATGGTAGTTTTATTACTTCATTATTAGCCTCATCATAAAAGTAAACTATTTTTGACCCTATTATTTTCAACAATCCGAACGAAATAGGATTAACATTAAATTTATCAGCTAACATAACCGTAAAACTACCTAAAATAATTTTTGGAACTCTCTTTTTATGCGAACCAAGCACCGTATTCTTATTTGCACTAGTAAATTCATTAAAGAATTTAGGATTCTTTTTTTTAAAAGGATCCATTAATTTCTCTATAACGTTGTCCAGCAATCCATCAGCCTGTAATAAATAAGTTGCCAAACTTAATGTCTCAGCATGTCTTTCCTCAATAACTTCCGAAGTTATTGAGATATTATCACCAAACCCGTTTACATTTGTTATAAAAGCATCATAACTAATATCAGTCAATCCATAATCAACCAGATCAAGCTTGTAAGTAGTAGCATTCTCAACAACTGTTTTAAGTAAAGCTAAACAAAGTTCATCTTTAATTTCAAAATCAGTTTTATAAAGATTAGAACTTGCTTTCAATACCAAATCATTAGTCTTATAAGCAAGTACACATATTAATCCCGAAATAATCACAGCATCAGTAATAGCATCTGTCCTATACTTACTTTTCATTTCAGCATAGCCTTTTAGATTTTGATTTTGCTTATTAAATGCGGTATCGATAAGTCCAAATAATACACCATATTCAACCACAGCCAATTTAAATTGGACAACATTATCCACCTCTACCTTAAACTTCTTAAAAACAGCCAGATTTAATCTGTGTTTTTTTACCTCTGCATCTTGTTCTCTATCCATAAAAAAATATTTAAAATTAAATAAATAAAGACCTTCATACTATTGGTTTCAAGAAAAAGGTCAATCTTATTTCTCAAAATATTGCCTCACGAAAAAAGAAAAGCTACATTAGAATTAAAGCACAACAAAATTACTCTTTTAATTTGATTTATCAGATATAAAAATAAAAATAAAAAATATTTTATTAAATAAACCTTAAATCCGCAAGTTTTGGCTTAAAATAATGATTATTAATTGACAAAACCTAACAGGTTTGGGAAACCTGTTAGGTTTAATTTCAATAAGTTAAATTGACATCTGCCGATTTAAGGATAAATGCATTAAAGTAATAAGTGCTTTTTAAAAAGATATTAAGATAGTTGATTCCCAAAGGATATCAAAAAGATTAAGAACTCATAATAACTTTTCAAGAAAACATATTTCTTTAAAAATATTTATAATAAATATATTAAGAAGACACATCCCTATAAAATGCTTAACCATTTATATAAAAATAAAAGAGCTTAAAATTATAAGAAGCTCCATAAATTAAAAAATAAGGCCCTTTCAAAGTCTGAGAAGAGATATAATTTAAATAATAAGGATGCTTCCTATAAAATGATTTATGCTTCAACCAATAATAAGACCCCTACTTTACAAAAGATTTAATCCTTACCAAAAAATAAGGCTGCTAATAGTAAAAAGATAGAGTTTGTCATAAAAAAGAAAGCATGTTTTTAAGAAAATAAAACCCACCCCCACAAAAGAAAACATATTCCTATAAAAAGTCAGAAAATTCCTATAAAAAGTCAGAATGTTCCAGATAAAAGAAGGAAAATATCTTTCAAAAGATAGGCCATTCTACTAAAAAGATTAGAAATCCCCCCAAAAAGATAGATCATTTGTAACAAAAGATAAGCAGTCCCTCAAAAAAGATTGACAATCCCCCATTCCTGAAAAACGCTTCCTTGCAAATAATGAGCTATTTATCTAAAATTATACTTTTTTTCAACATTCTACATTACAGCATCCACCGAAATCACATCTCCACTCACCAAAATCGTATCAATACAAACACAAAGAATACCAATCAAGCCAAAATGTATGAAATTTATGACAAATCGTTATTTCTATCATTATATAATCCTTAACCGGATTAGGTTTTAAATATAAAAATGCTTATAAGTGTCTTCCTAATAGCCTAAAAGCCTAAACAACTAAAAGCCTTCTTGCGTTCTGTTCCTACGTCTTTTAACATTAATTATTATTTAATCATACATTATTATTATGCAACTGAATAACTTTTCATAACTTTGCACACTTTATATATTTAATTTAACAATGCAAATAACTCCTAAATACAACACTGCCGAATCTGAAGCCCATTGGTATAAATACTGGATGGATAAGGGCTATTTTCGCTCGGTTCCCGATGATCGTGAGCCATATACAATAGTTATACCGCCACCCAACGTTACGGGGGTGCTTCACATGGGGCACATGCTCAACAATACTATTCAAGATGTTATCATTCGCCGCGCTCGTATGCGTGGTTTCAATGCTTGCTGGGTTCCCGGCACCGATCATGCCTCTATTGCTACCGAAGCTAAAGTTGTTAATAAGCTTAAGGAAGAGGGTATTGACAAGGCTTCTATCACTCGTGACGAATTTTTGACCCATGCCTGGGAATGGAAAGAAAAACATGGCGGAATCATCCTCGAACAGTTGAAAAAGCTGGGTGCTTCGTGCGATTGGGATAGGACTAAGTTTACGATGGATGCTGATATGTACGAATCGGTGATCGATGTGTTTATTGATCTCTATGATAAAGGACTTATTTACCGCGGTGTACGCATGGTAAACTGGGATCCTAAGGCTCTTACCGCTCTTTCGGACGAAGAGGTGATTTATAAGGAGGTTAATTCAAAGCTTTATTATCTTAAATACTTTATTGAAGGTACAGATGGCGAGTATATTACAATTGCTACCACCCGTCCCGAAACTATACTGGGCGATACGGCCGTTTGTGCGCATCCTGAAGACGAACGCTTTGCACATCTTAAAGGTAAGCGCGTTATTGTGCCGCTTATTAATCGCTCTGTGCCCTTTATCTTTGATGAATATGTTGACAGGGAGTTTGGTACAGGCTGTCTGAAGATAACTCCTGCACATGATATAAACGACTATAACATTGGTATCAAGCATAAGTTAGATACTATCGATATTTTTAATGATAATGGAACTCTTAGCGAGAAAGCACAGCTGTATATAGGTGAAGATCGCTTTGTTGTAAGAAAAAAGATTACCAAAGAGCTGGAAGAAAAAGGACATCTTGCCAAAATAGAAGATTATGCTAACAAAGTAGGCTGCTCTGAGCGTACTGACGAGGTTATTGAGCCTAAACTGTCGGTGCAATGGTTCATGAATATGACCGAAATGGCAAAACCTGCTTTGGATGTGGTGATGGACGACACCGTTAAGTTCCATCCGCCTAAGTTTAAGAACACTTACCGCCATTGGATGGAGAATGTGAAGGACTGGTGCATATCTCGTCAGCTTTGGTGGGGTCAACGTATTCCAGCTTACTATCTTCCTAATAAAGAGATTGTAGTAGCCAAAAGCAAAGAGGAAGCGCTGGCAATTGCTAAGCAGAAATATCCAACCGAAAACTATACTCAGGCAGATGTTATACAAGATGACGACGTGCTTGATACCTGGTTTTCGTCCTGGTTGTGGCCTGTTTCTGTTTTTGATGGAATTCGTTATCCTGATAATGCCGATATTAAGTACTATTACCCAACTAACGACCTTATTACAGCTCCTGAAATCCTTTTCTTTTGGGTTGCCCGAATGATTATGGCAGGTCTGGATTATCGTAAAGATATTCCTTTCAAAAATGTTTACCTTACGGGAATAGTTCGCGATAAATTGGGTCGTAAGATGTCGAAATCACTAGGTAATTCGCCCGATCCTATCCTCCTTATGGAGAAATACGGCGCTGATGGAGTAAGAGTTGGAATGCTTTTGACTTCTCCGGCAGGCAACGATCTTCCTTTTGATGAGTCGTTGTGCGAACAGGGACGCAACTTTACCAATAAGATTTGGAATGCACTAAGACTGATAACGGGTTGGGAAGTTGATGAAACAATTCCACAACCTCAGTCGTCAAAAATTTCGATTGATTGGTTTAATGCTAAGTTTAATGATACCTTTGTTCAGATTGAAGACCATTATGAGAAATATCGCTTAAGCGATGCATTGATGACTACTTACAAACTTATCTGGGATGACTTCTGTTCGTGGTATCTGGAGATGATTAAGCCGGCATATCAGCATTCTATCGACAAAGCTACGTACGATGCTACCATTGAATTAATGGAAAAGTTGATGAAGGTGCTCCATCCATTCATGCCTTTTGTTACCGAAGAAATTTGGCATCTGTTAAAAGAAAGAGATGAAAACGATAATATCATTATTGCTCAAATGCCAACTATTGCTGAACCTGACAAAGATATTCTTTCAGGTTTTGATTTTGCTCTGGAGATAATTCAGTCCATTCGTTCAGTCCGTAAGGAAAAAAATATACTTAATAAGGAAAGTCTTTCGTTATATATCAAAAAAAATAGCGAAGAAGTTAATGATACCCGTTTCGACAGCATCATTCTTAAGCTTTGTAATGTAGATAAGCTCGAATATGTGATCGAAAAGCAGATTGATATGCATACATTTATGGTCCGTACCACTGAATTGTTTATTCCTTTGGTCGAAAACATCAATGTTGAGGAAGAATTGGCAAGGCTTACAGGCGAACTGGAGTACTATAATAAGTTTAGAGACTCCGTTATGAAAAAACTGTCGAACGAACGCTTTGTTAGCAGCGCCCCTGCTCAGGTTGTTGACCTGGAAAAGAAGAAACAGTCGGACGCTGAACAAAAAATTGCAGTTATTAAAGAACAACTTAAGAAATTACAAACAAATTCATAATATAAAGATGAAGAACTATCAGAAATTAAATAACATTGTAGGCTGGTTTACATTTATACTTGCCTCCTTAGTATTTTTGCTCACAGCCGAACCAACAGCCAGCTGGTGGGATTGCGGCGAGTACATAGCAACATCCACAAAGATGATGGTGGGTCATCCTCCGGGAGCCCCAACCTTTCAATTAATCGCTAGATTATTCTCATTGCTTGCAGGTGGTGACACATCGCATTGGGCAGTTATGGTAAACAGCATGTCAGCTTTGTGCAGTGGCTTTACTATTTTATTTTTGTTCTGGTCAATTACATTATTAGCTAAGAAAGTTGTGTTAGCTAACGGCGAAATGACTACAAACAAAATGATAGTTATATTAGCAAGCGGTTTTGTAGGCGGAATGGCCTATACATTCTCAGATTCGTTCTGGTTTTCGGCAGTCGAAGGAGAAGTTTACGCGATGTCGTCATTCTTTACAGCACTAGTAGTTTGGGTAGTTTTGAAATGGGAAAGCGTAGCAGACGAAAAACACTCCTTCCGTTGGATAATATTGTTATCATTACTTATAGGGATATCAATAGGTGTGCATTTGCTTAACCTTTTAGCGATACCTGCTATTGTTTTTGTATATTATTATAAGAAATTCAAACCAACAGTAAAAGGATCAATCATAGCATTCCTCCTATCAGTAGTTATGCTTGCCACCATTCTTTTTGGTATTATCCCAATGATCGTAAACCTTGCCGGTAAGATCGAAAAGACTTTTGTAAATGACTTTGGGCTGCCTTTTAACACAGGAACTATCTTTTATTTTATCTTATTAATAGCAATAATTGTATTTGGAATCAGGTATGCTATTAAAAAGAAGAATGCTATACTACATGCTATCATCCTGTCGTTTGTATTTATCCTTATAGGTTATTCTACATTCTTTGTGCTTGTAATTAGAGCCAATGCAGGCACTCCGATTAACGAAAATAATCCTTCGGATGCTGTAAGTTTATTATCTTATCTAAATAGAGAACAATATGGTGAAAACCCTTTGATGTATGGACAGTATTATACTGCCAAACCTATCAATCAAAAGGAAGGATCAGTTAAATATGTAAAAGGAAAGACCAAATACGAAGCTGCTGCTAAGAGTTATGAGTATGAATACGATGATAAAGATTGCACTCCTTTCCCAAGAATGTATAGCAATGACGACGGTCGCGCACATCCTACCATGTATAAAGTTTGGACTGGGATTCATGGTGATCGTAAGCCTGGTTTTAGCGAAAATATTTCTTTCTTCTGGAATTATCAGTTAGGGCATATGTATTTTAGGTATTTTATGTGGAACTTTGCCGGGCGACAAAATGATATTCAAGGTCATGGCTACGATCAACAGGGTAACAAAGATCTCCTTAACGGGAATTGGATAAGTGGTATTAAGTTTATTGATGCTATGCGTTTGGGGAATCAGGATAAAGTGCCTCAGTATTTACAAGATAACCGAGCCAGAAATAAGTTTTATTTTATTCCTTTGATATTAGGCCTTATCGGGATGTTTTATCACATAAAGAAAAATAGAAAAGATGCCTTTATTGTGTTCCTTCTTTTCTTCTTTACAGGACTTGCTATTGCAATTTATCTTAATATGCCGCCTATGCAACCCCGTGAGCGTGACTATGCTTTCGCCGGGTCCTTCTATGCATTTGCGTTTTGGATTGGATTAGGTGTTATGGCTCTTTACGACTTCTTTAAGAAGTATAAACTGCCCGAAACAGCAAGTGTTGGTTTGGCTATTGCCCTTTCGTTAACAGCTCCTTATCTTATGGGAGAACAAGGTTGGAATGATCATAACCGTGCAAACAGGTATTCATGCAGAGATATTGCTGTTAATACTCTAGAATCCTGTGCTCCTAACGGTATCCTTATTACTAATGGTGATAATGACACTTTCCCTTTATGGTATGCTCAGGAAGTTGAAGGGGTTCGTACCGATGTTAAAGTATTGAACTATACGTTAGCTTCGGGTGCTTGGTATGTTCAGGAATTGTTTAGACAGATGTATAAATGCGAGCCTTTGCCTTTCACTTTACCTGTCGAAAAGTATAGATTGGGAACCAACGATTGGATGCCTATCAAGGAAAGTGGTGTTGATGGTTTCATAGATTTGCATCAAGCATTTCAATTTATAAATAGCGATAGTCCCGATGCTAAGGTGGCGGCTAATGATGGCGAAATGATGAGTTTCTTCCCAACTAATAAAGTTCAGCTAACTATTGATTCTGCATATCTTATCAAAGCTGGAATCGTTCCTAAAGATAAAGCTGATAAAATGTACCATTCATTACAATGGACTATTGGTAAGCAAAATCTTTATAAAAATGAGATTATGTTGTTAGATTTATTAGGTACTAATAATTGGAAACGTCCTATTTATTTTGAAAACCCATCTTCAGCTAAAAATGTTGCCGAAGTTACTGATTACTGTCCTATGGAAGGCTTGGTATATCACCTATTACCTTATGCAATGGATAATCATCAGCAGGGATTTTCGGGTGTTAATACTGCCTTTACGTATGATTTTTTAATGAATAAATGCAAATGGGGCAATTTAAACGATCCACATGTGTATGTTGACCCCGAAAGTATGCGTAGTGCTTTTCAGGCTCGCAATCAATATGCTCGTTTAGCTCAAGCATTGGTTATCGAAAATAAAAAAGATTCAGCTGTTAAAGTTCTTAATAAATCTCTTGAATTTTTCCCTAACAGTCAGGTTCCATTTGATATGTATCTGATGTCGCATGTACAGCTTTATTATATGGCAGGCGGTTTTAAAGATGGAAATAAATTAGCATTAGTTATTTTAGATCATTATCTACAAGATATTATATATTATGAATCTCTTGATAGAAACTTCAGAAAGAATACTGCACAAGGACAAGGACAAGCATATTATGTTTTTAGAAACATATTGCAAGTTGCCCAACAATATAATCAAACAGAAGTTATAGCTAAAGCTCAAGAGATTTTAAAATCTCATCCCGAAAGTCAACAATAATTTAATTTTATAGAAAATAAAAAGGCTGTCTCCTAGTGGGGCAGCCTTTTTTTATAATGTTATATGATATATGATTGAGTCCACTCCGACAATTCATTTATGAATAAAAACGACGTCAATGCGAGGAGGAACGACGAAGCAATCTGTTGTTTATTTGTAGAATGAGATAGCTTCACTTCGTTCGTAATGACGTTATGGTATTTTTTAGAATCTTAATTATATTAAATCAGATATCTAAATTCTAATCTTAGTTTTCTTTTTAAGCTCTATTTCTTTATCTTATAATAAATTTATTTTATATAAGATAAAGAAAGTAATAAGAATGATGCATGTATTTATTGGAATGTAATTTGTAGTCGTTGGAATGACTCTTGTACTCTTCGGAATGACCCATGTACTCTTCGGAATGACCCATGTACTCTTTGGAATGACTCATGTACTCTTTGGAATGG
Source organism: Bacteroidota bacterium (assembly GCA_037134755.1). Taxonomy (GTDB): domain Bacteria; phylum Bacteroidota; class Bacteroidia; order Bacteroidales; family JACABE01; genus JBAXLO01. Next base: position 29,713 of record JBAXLO010000014.1, read on the forward strand.
CATTTGTATCCATCGGGAAGTAATTTGTATCGCTCGGGAAGCAATTTGTATCGCGGTGAAAAGTACATTCCAAAGGGTACAAGAGTCATTCTTATTAATTCTTTTTATTAATAAATAAAACATTAATAATAATAAATAACTACATAATATATCATTTTGTGTACAGTCCTTTTGCGAGATACTATATTATACTACTAAATTAAAACAAATATCATGGAAATAGCAAATGAATTAAAAGAAATAAAGCTGATAACCAATCAAATAATAATCTTACATCTCGTAGGTTCCCTTTTGTAATTTATAAGGAAAAATGGAGAGGTTTACATTAAACTTAGCAATATCAAAGATACTTTTGCTGTATATAAGTAAGAATATACAAGCAAATATAGTACAATTATAGGTGTCAATATAATGATAATAAGCAATAAATGGACGTTAATTAATGTACTAACAAAAATATTATATAAAGAAAGAAGAAAAACAGCTCTAAATGATAATTTCATAACTCTCAACAAGGTATGGATTGATTATAGTTTCATCAGCGGCTGTGCAAAAATAATTTATATTAAAAGCTAAGCACTATTTTGCGTATATGAATAATATCCTAAGGATTAAAGGAAAGCAAAAGCTTCCCGCAAAGGGGAAAATAAAAATAAAAATAATAAACCGGAATAAGGAAAATAGCCGGAATGGATAATTGACAATAAAAAAACCTTCACCAAATAAATGATGAAGGTTCTAAAAACTTAAAGTACTGTAAAAACTTCAAGTACTTAAAGTGCTATTTTACTTTAGTTTGAATTCTTTCTTAATAGTATCAACGTAATCAAGTTTTTCCCAACCAAAGAATTCAACATTCTTAAAGTTACGATCTTTGCCGTTAACTTTGCGAGTAGTTGTAGTTTTATCTTTATAGTAAACTTCAACCTCTTTAGTATAATAATCTCTTCCAAAATGTCCATAACTAGCTGTTGGATGGAAGATAGGGTTTTTTAAACCAAAACGGGTAACGATAGCATAAGGACGCATATCGAAAATCTTATTGATACGTTTAGCAATTTCGCCATCAGTTAAAACGATACCCTTGGCATCTTTAACTTTAGCAGTTCCGTAAGTATTTACATACAAACCAACAGGTTGAGCAACACCAATTGCATAAGCTACCTGAACTAAAACCTGATCGGCAACTCCTGCAGCAACTAAATTCTTTGCAATATGACGTGTGGCATAAGCAGCTGAACGGTCGACCTTTGAAGAATCCTTGCCGGAGAAAGCACCACCACCATGAGCACCATGACCGCCATAAGTATCAACGATAATCTTACGACCTGTAAGACCTGTATCACCATGAGGACCACCTATTACAAACTTTCCGGTAGGATTTACATGTAAGGTATAGTTAGTCTTAAATAATTTCTTAACATCTGCAGATAAAGTATTTCCTTTAAGAACTCTTGGAATAAGAATGTTTAAAACATCATTCTTAATGGTTTCCTGCATCTTAGCTTCGCTTTCAAAATCATCGTGTTGCGTAGAGATAACAATAGTATCAATACCTTGAGCTTTACCATTGTCATCATAAGCAATAGTTACCTGAGACTTAGCATCAGGACGAAGATAAATCATTTTCTTTCCTTCTTTACGGATAGCAGCCAATTCCTGTAAAAGAACATGAGCCAACTCAACAGACATAGGCATAAGGTTTTCCATCTCTTTGCAAGCATAACCAAACATCATACCCTGGTCGCCGGCACCTTGATCTTCTTGTTTCTTACGTTCAACTCCCTGGTTAATATCCTGAGATTGTTCGTGAATAGTAGAAATAACTCCACATGAATCGGCGTCAAAGCGATATTCAGCCTTGGTGTAACCAATAGTACGGATAGCCTCGCGTGCTACATGCTGCACGTCAACATATCCATTAGTTTTTACCTCGCCACTACAAACGGTAAGACCGGTAGTAACTAAAGTTTCGCAAGCTACCTTTGATTCAGGATCAAAACGTAGAAACTCGTCTAATAATGCATCTGAAATTTGATCAGCTACTTTGTCCGGATGTCCTTCGGATACCGACTCTGATGTAAATAAATATCCCATTTTATTTTTGATTTAAATAAATTAATTAATACATTAATGTTTTAATGTGGGATTGTTTTGATTGTAAGAATGGAGAATACATTGTTTTTAGCATTTTTATACATGGTTGCAATCAATCAAATCTGTCCACGGCACAAAAGTAATAATATTTTAGTTATAATAACACATTCTTTACTTTTTTGTTAGTTCCTGGAAGACTTTTTCCAGTTTTACCTCTTCTTTATGTATTGTCAATACAGATATTGAATGATCTACAGCAAATTTAAAAATATCCTGACGAACATCAATATTTCCATCCGTTTCTATTTGCCAGATGTTATCATTCATTTTCTTAATCTGCTTAACGCCCTTAATCTTAAGGATAAGTTCTTTGTCGAAAGGCTTATCAAACTCAACAGTAAGAATATTTTTATTAAGATTTAGGTGAGATAAATTAGCTGTATTGTCATCAGCAACAATGATACCATTATTAATAATGATAGCGCGGTTGCAGATAGCTTCCACCTCCTGCATAATATGAGTGGAAAGCATCACGGTCTTCTCTTTACCTATATTTTTAATAAGATCTCTGATGTCAACAATCTGATTGGGATCCAAACCTGAAGTAGGTTCGTCAAGTATCAAAACTTCCGGATCGTGAATTAATGCCTGAGCTAAGCCAACACGTTGACGGAAACCTTTTGACAAGGCTCCTATCTTCTTTTTACGCTCAACTTCTAATCCTGTAAGTTCAATCATCTTATCGATACGCTCTTTTGTTTTATCGCCTAACTTATGAATGCCTGCAATAAACTCAAGATACTCCCTTACATACATATCTAGATATAAAGGATTGTTTTCGGGAAGATAACCAACCTTTTTGCGAACATCAATCGACTGTTCGAGAATATCGAAACCATAAACAGAAACTTCGCCTGAAGTAGGTGGGATAAAGCAAGTAATAATCTTCATCATAGTTGACTTGCCTGCACCATTAGGACCTAACAAACCAACAATCTCGCCAGGAATGATCTCAAAAGAAACATTATCCAATGCTTTTTGCTCCCCGTAAATCATAGTAATATTGCTAACTTTTATTGACATATTTTTATAGCTATAAAATCAGAGTGCAAAATTACAATTTATTTTATAGAAAACTTAAACTATTATGTATTGCTATTAATTCTTTTTTAATTTGGCATAAATAAAAATCCAATTTTTAAATTAAAAAAAAGAATTAACTAACATAAGTGAAAGTATTGTTTTTTTACCTACTTTTGTTGCGTCAAAAAGCAAAGCGCTATTTAAATTTAATAACCTGATAATATAGACCAATGAGTGAAGATTTTTTCCAAGGATACAAGGGCATGTCATTAGATATGCTTAAGAAATATAACGTAAGAGTTTGGGGTCAAGCTGCTGTAGATACTACAAGAGGTTCGTTTCAAGGGACTATACTTCCCAGATCAGAGAATGACGATGATCAACATATAGTGATGAAAATTATAACCGGTTATAATATCGGGATAGATATTGCGAACATTACTAATATGGTTGAAACCGGCTACAAGAAAGCTAATTATAAAATCCCTGAAAAGGAGTTTCCTTATACCGAAGGACTGCCTAAAGTTAAACTTATTGGTACTGGCGGAACTATTGCTTCGAGATTAGATTACCGTACCGGTGCTGTTATTCCGGCTTTCTCCCCCGGCGAATTGTATGGTGCCGTTCCTGAGTTGGCTGATATCTGTAATCTTACAACAGAGAAAGTATTTGCTGTATTTAGTGAGAATATGGGCCCTGAACAGTATAAGAAATTAGCTATTGCGATAGGAAAAGAGATAGAAAATGGTGTTGAAGGGATAATTATTGGCCATGGTACAGATACTTTATCACATACTGCAGCAGCTTTGACATATATGGTTCAAAATCCTCCGGTACCTATTGTATTAGTGGGTTCACAACGTTCATCTGACCGCCCTAGTTCTGATGCTGCTATTAATTTAATGCACGCTGCTACCGCTGCCGGTCATGGTGATATAGCAGAAGTTATGGTATGTATGTTTGGTCCTACTTCAGATGAATATGGTTTGTTGCATAGAGGCACTCGTGTAAGAAAGATGCACTCTTCTTATCGTTCAACCTTCCGTACCATAGGTGATATTCCTTTAGCTACAGTCACTCGCAAAGGAGTTGTGCCATTAAAACCAGAATATAACCACAGACGCAAGGATAAAAACGTTACTATTCTTCCATTTTTTGAAGAAAAGGTTTGCATTATTTATTATTACCCGAATATGCAGCCTGATATTATCGATTCATTAGTCGAAAATGGTTATAAAGGTATTATTATTGCCGGAACTGGATTAGGACACGTAAATAAACCTCTGTATCCTGCTATTGAACGTGCTACTGCCAAGGGCGTTCACATGTTTATGACCGTTCAAACCTTATGGGGCTATGTTCATATGTTTGTTTATGATACAGGTAGAGATTTAATGGCCAAAGGTATCGTTCCTTTAGCAAATATGTTACCCGAAGCTGCATATATTAAATTAGGATGGGTTCTAGGACAAACTACAGATCCCGATAAGGTAAGAGAAATGATGTTGACTCCGGTTAATGACGAAACTACTGATAGAGAACCTTACAATGGTTATCTGGTTTATCAGGGTGGTGTTAAAGAAGTTGAAGATTTTATTAAGAAAGTTCATAAATAGATATATCTTTCAATATATAAAAAGAGAAGCAATCTGATTGATGAGATTGCTTCTCTTTTTTTTATCTATAAAGCTAACTAAGTTTATGTTATTCGTTAATAACAAGCTCACCTTTAAACACAAATTGGGCAGGTCCTTCGAGCCATATATTTTTAAACGTATAATCTTTGTCTTTAGTAAAAGATACCTTTAGCTCACCACCTAGAGTTTTGATTTTTACAATCTCTACATCATTATTTAAGGCATAAGCTATTGCTGATGCAGTAACTCCGGTTCCACAAGCCAACGTTTCATCTTCTACACCTCTTTCAAAAGTTCTAACAAAGAGATAATCTTCTTTTATTTCAACAAAATCAACATTAACACCCTTTTCGGAGATTTCTTTATTATTTCTTATTGCTTTGCCTTCGTTGTAAACATCAATACTTTTAACATCTTTAACAAACTTAATGTATTGTGGTGAACCGGTATTAAGAATAAAATCGTTGTTATACATTTTAAATTCCGAAACATCATTCATCTTTAGTCGAACTTGAAATAAATCAGCATTATTATTAATGATAGTTGCCTGATGTTCGCCATCTATTGCAATAAAATTAGTTTTATCATTAATAAGACCTAAAGAAGCAGCAAAAGCAGTAATACATCTGCCACCATTGCCACACATAGTGCTTTCGTTGCCATCCGAATTAAAATAAACCATCTCAAAATCATAAGCATCGCTAGCATTCAAAAGCATTAATCCATCTGCTCCTATACCAAAGTGACGGTTACAGATAAAAGCAATATTATCAGTTGATAATTTGAGGTTTTTATCGCGGTTGTCAATTAACACAAAATCGTTGCCGGCACCGTGATATTTGCTGAAAGCTATCGTCATTAGTTTTTGTTTTGCTTAATTGGTTTCTTTACAGAGAGCAATTGCTTGTAATCGTCTGTTTTATCTATACGATAATAATTGTTGAGATAGCTCAGGAAGAGGTTTCCATTTTTATATTCAAAAGTAGCAAAATCGAATTGATAAATACCGAATAATACCAGCTTGTGATCTACAAATTTATACCCTTTATAATTAACGGGAGATTTCCAGAACTCAACATGTATTATGTTAGCCGGAAGATGCTTTGTACTCCTGTCATCTATCAATAAAGAATCGAGAACAGCATCATGTACAGAAGAATTATTGTCGGCGACACCTTCTACTTTAAAGTTTTTAGTATAGATTAATTCATCGCCAATAACTACGATATCTTCATCTGATCTTTTTATCTTAAGACTGTCATTATTATGAATCTTACCGTTAGAATTATCGGTAAGGCTATCTTTTGAAGAATCGTCACGCTTTAGATTATCCCCTTTTTTATTAGTATTGTTTAATGCAATGGTTTTGGTTTTATCGGATGCAGAAAGACTATCCGGCCCCAATTCGTTAGCGCTTTGCATTTGTTGTTTCTTGCCCGAAAAGCTAAACCATATTTTCAGGTCGTAGTTTTGTATCCACCATACGCAACTACCTCCAATTGCTATACCTATCAACAATCCGATAACAAGATAAAGATATTTTATTTTAGAATTCATATTGTGATGTCCGTTTCAAAAATCGTTGCAAAATTACACAATTAGAATCAATCAACACTGTTTTTGATTAAATATATTAAAAACTTACATAAAATTTTAGTCCACCCACTACAAAACTCGAGACTGTTGAACCAAATTCAACCCTATATGAAACCTTTTTAGGAGTCAAGGCAAAACCCATGCCTCCATAAATACCTAAACGTCCTTCGTTGTTCAAACTGCCAATAGAGAGAGCAGGAGTTAAATAGAAGTTAAAACCGGGTACTAACACAAAATGATAAGCTATACCTGCCTTAAAATCATAAAGCACGTATCTATTCTCAAAATCATTGAACTGTGTTTGCAAATAAAGTATCCGTTTGTGCCCTTCCTGATGTAGTTCGAAACCATAATTAAAGCCTGTAGAACGATATTTATCGGTAGTACTATAACTTACACCATATTTATCTACACCAGTATTTTTAATACTCATCGAAAACCCATTAAGACCAATGGTTTGCATATAAGTAAATTTTTGAGCATACATTGCTGAATTCATCATAATGAAAAAAGCGACTAGCGTAATTATTTTTCTCATATTATAAAGATTTTTCTTCTTCTGTCCCATCGAAGAGTTAATTTAAAATTATGTTATAAAAAGGCGTGGGACTATAACTTACATAAGCTAACACCTTTTTATTATTGAGACAATTATACAAATACAATAGCTTTTATCTCTACTTTAATTAAGGTGTAAAATTACTAAAATATATATTACAATACTTTCTTTAATGATATTTTTTATACTATTAAAAACCTTTGGTTTAATAATAATATAATGAATACAAAACAAGAGGCTTACTAATAAATAATTATTCATATACTGAATAATTTTATTCATTTAAACTATTAAAAATATTTAATGAATTATATGTAATTATTTAGTAATTTTACACAATCTAAATTTAGATAAGTTTATTGAGCTATTTCAATAATATTATTCAGATATTTAAGGACAGACCTTTAAAATTAATATATATGCTAAGTACAGTAAAAGGGATAGTTAGGAAAAGAAAAATAGAGCTTGAAGAGAAAATAAAAATACCTGAAGGCACCAGATTATTGATAACTATATTATCAGACGACGAAACTGAAATGTTTTGGCAGGATGCAAGTAAAACTTCTTTAGATAAAACGTGGAATAATACGGAGGATAATATATATGCAGAGCTTCTCTAAAAGTAGAGTTGTATTGGTAAAATATCCTTTTACCGATCTTGAAAATTTTAAGATTCGCCCTGCGGTTATTATTAGTAAGAGCTTATACGATGATGTTTTTATAGTGCCTTTAACTAGTAGAATAGCTTTTTTGAATGATGAAGAATTTATTTTGCACGACTGGAAGAAATCCGGGCTTAATGTTGAAACTGCTGTTAAAAAAGGAATCTATACAATAGAATCTAAGCTTATAATTAAAGAAATCGGACATTTAACTAAAAATGATTTCGACAAGTTAAAACTCTCAATATTAAAATGGCTTGAGTTTTAATAGTATTATTTAATTTCAATATTTATTCCTTCGTTTATATTTACAACTCGTTAATAGAAGTTGGCAAATCGATTTCATAATTTGTAAACACTAACTGCTTTATATTAGATACAATCTAATATTTAGTGATGCAAAGTTCAGTAAAATCTTACAGTATTTACCAATTTATCATGACATATTAAATTGACTATTACTTCTTTTTCTTTGATTTTAGATACTCTTCTTTCATCTTCAGAAGATCAATTGAAGAACAATCAGTAATTAAATCTTTTATTATTTCTAAAGGCATATCTTCTTGCTTAATGAAATTGATACAACCTTTTTGAAAATTTGCTTTAGGTAAAAGTGTTTTATATTTTACATGCAATGCAGTTGATCCATAAATAGGCATGGCATGTAACGAAATATAGTTTTTATTACTGGCAAGCCCGTATTTCATAGTCCCTTTGCCTTTATATATTAGCATCATTTTGCCCATCATAGATCCCACTTCGGCTACTACACTTTTATCATTC
>JBAXLO010000015.1:0-37041 GCA_037134755.1 Bacteroidota bacterium
CCACATGATTTGGTTCGGACGCATGAGGAGGTGTACAAAAAACAATTTAAAGGGAAGAATTTTAATGATGATGAATGGATAAAAATCATGCTTGAGTTCCCTGCTTTGATCAAACGACCGATAATTGAGAGGGAACATGGGGCTGTTTGGGGCGAAACTGTTGAAAATATTGAGCAATTCTTATCTTTTAAAACTAAATAATAAACACAAACAATTAAAAATGAAAACAAGAATCGAAAAGGACACAATGGGGCCTGTAGAAGTTCCCGCCGACAAGTATTGGGGAGCACAGACACAGAGATCAGTAGACAATTTTAAGATTGGCGAACCTGCCTCAATGCCTAAAGAAATAATCTGGGCATTTGCGATACTTAAGAAAGCTGCTGCATTAGCAAACTGCGAATTAGGTGTGTTGGCAAAAGAAAAATGTGATTTAATTGCTAAAGTTTGCGACGAGATTATCGAAGGCAAACTTAGCGATCAATTTCCATTGGTAATATGGCAAACGGGATCAGGCACACAAAGTAATATGAACCTTAATGAAGTAATTGCCAACAGAGCACACGTTCTGAATGGCGGTACGCTTGGAGAAGGGAAGACTTTTATACATCCAAATGATGATGTAAATAAATCGCAATCGTCCAACGATACTTTCCCAACTGCTATGAGTATAGCTGCTTATAAGATGTTGATGGAGGTTACCTTGCCGGGAGTTGAGAAACTTAGGGGAACGTTAGCAATTAAATCAGAGTCGTTTAAAGATATAGTTAAAACCGGACGCACGCATCTGATGGATGCAACTCCGCTTACCTTGGGACAGGAGTTTTCGGCTTACGTTTCGCAGTTGGATCATGGGATGAAAGCAGTACGTAATACCTTGGATCACATGTCGGAGCTGGCACTTGGAGGCACGGCTGTAGGTACAGGTTTAAATACCCCAAAAGGTTACGATGTGTTGGTAGCTCAAAAAATTGCTGAACTGACTGGTTTTCCATTCATAACTGCTCCAAATAAGTTCGAATCATTGGCAGCACATGATGCTGTGGTTGAAACTTCGGGTGCATTAAAAACATTAGCGATAAGCTTGATAAAAATAGCGAACGATACCCGTTTATTGGCTTCAGGGCCAAGATGTGGGATAGGCGAACTGCATTTGCCCGAAAACGAACCGGGTTCTTCTATCATGCCCGGGAAAGTTAATCCTACCCAAAACGAAGCATTGTCGATGGTGTGCTGCCAGGTGATAGGCAATGATGCTGCAATATCGGTAGCCGGAACGCACGGACATTTCCAGTTGCATGTTTTCAAACCTGTTATGATATTTAATTTGTTGATGGCCGCAAGGTTGTTGGGCGATGCATGTGTGTCGTTTAATGATAATTGCGCTATCGGTATCGAACCAAATATGGTAAGTATCAATAAAAATCTTGAGAATTCGCTGATGTTGGTTACAGCTTTGAATACACACATTGGGTATGATAATGCAGCTAAAATAGCTAAGAAAGCGCATCATGAAAATTTAACCTTGCGCGAATCGGCAATTGCTTTAGGCTTAGTTACCGACGAGCAGTTTACGCTCTGGATTGATGCACGGAAGATGGTTTAAAGGCAAAATTACGAATTACGATAATTAAAAAGCCCTGCATACTATGAGTTTGCAGGGCTTTCTTTTGGCTTCTCGACTCTGCTCAGTGAACTTCCAAAGTAACGGTCACCGGGCGAAGTCGAGGTGCGATGTTTACAATCCTTTTATTGTTTATAAATTATTTGTTTTTACAATGATTCTTTTTATTTAACATAAGCATTTATTTTCACCAATAATTTTTATTTTTAAAATATCAGCAAAATCCTACAAAGGATATCCATTTATAATTTTACTTTTGCACAGGATTGAATTAACAATCCAAAATTGTACAAATTGTTTGAATGAAATAAGTAATCTTACATTTGTTAACCGAATCTCATCAACTTACAAGGGTGGCAAAACTAAAAATCTAAAATTAGCCGATGCACCCTCAAGCCTATACCTTAGAAATATTTTTGAAGCTCTAACGGCTTTCAGCTATACACTTAAGTGTAATAATTATAGTATCGGCATAATTGGTGCTATCCCTATTTTTTTGGTGGAGGCATGCACGAATGTTAAAAACATCCCTATTTTTTCACCGGAGGCATGCACGAATGTTAAAAATACGCCTATTTTTTCAAGGGAAGCATACACGAGTTTTCGGGATACCCCTAATTTTCTCGTGGAGTCATACATGGATTTCCGGGATACCCTAAATCGTCCTCTGGAGGCATACCCGAATTTCTGGGATAGCTTCCCGAGAACAATTAGGTGTATCCCGAATTTCTGGGATAGCTTCCAAAATTCAATTAGGTGTATCCCGAAAATCTGGGATAGCCTCCACAGTTCAATTAGGTGTATCCCGAAAACTCGTGTATGCCTCCAGAGGATTTTAAGGCAAATCCCAGAAATCCGGGATGCTTTTTTAATTTCAAATAAACATATAACAAATTTTAATGAACATCTAATCTTATTTTTATAATAATATTCTAAAATTCATATAATAATTACAATTTAAAAAATCAATATTATGAGAGATCTATTATCAGATTTAAAAAATCTTTTTGCAGACAAAGAAATTACCAACAGAAGAATACATCCTTTTGCAGGGAGTTTCCTAAATAAAATTATAGAAACAAACACTACAGGGACTTATGCAGGAAAGTTTACAGCCTTAATTGCTACTTATTCTTTAGCTTACAATCCATTTCATGCAGTAATGTTGCAACTTCCTATCGACATTACTTATGGTATGGGATCTGTTGAAGTACGCGAAACAGTTGTTGAAGAATTTAAACAATTTGAAAGTAATTATAACGGTATTGTTAAAGATAAATATTTTAAAAACAAACATAATATTTATATCCAATTTTATCCTGACAAATTAAAGGATATCAATGCTATGACTAAGACAAATGCGTTGGAGTTAATAAATCGTTATGCTACGGCAGTTCATACAAATGTAGCTGATTTTACTCCTGAGTTTGATACCAAAGCTGCCTCGTTTGTAAGCAGATATGAAAATGCAACCGAAGGACAAGATACCACCACTGTAAGCTTGGGCGAAGACCGCAGTAGCAGAGATTCAGGACGTGATAAATTAGATGACGCCTTGTTTGATGCTTATAACTTCTGTAAATATATTTTTAAGTGCGATTATAATAAAATGCACAATTTGTTTCCTTTAGAAACTTTATCAACACACCCTCGCCACGAAATCAATCATTACGTAGGTATAGTGGAGGCATTAGCCACCGTAAATGTTAACCAGAAGATTTACGATGAAACCTTGACTGCAATGGTCCGTAATTTAAGTGATTGTGATATGCTGGTAGGCCTTGTAGCCACAGCCAATGCAGCTGTAACCGCCGGCAAAGGCGAACTTGTAAAAGCTAAGAGAAGTAAATCATTTATTGTTGCAAACACAGGTGCTCCGGGAGATCATTTCTTAAACGTTACCAACCTTAACCTCACAGACAGTGGTAATTGGGAGATAGATATTTTTGAGCAAAGCTAAATCAATTACGAATTACGGTTCAAGTTTTCGTTAGTTTTTTAAAATTCAATTTTCTTATTTTATAATTAAAAAGATTTTCTTTTATCATAAAAAAAAATTCTAAACATATAAATTGAAATGCCCTGTCGTCTGAAAATGAGACAGGGCATTTTATTTTATATAAATGAAATCGTAATTCATAATTTATAATTCGTAATTGTTTTTAACCCTTCATCATTAAGCTACTGTTTTTAAAACAAATAATTTAGATTAATATAAAACCCTGAGCTACCATCCTGTGCTTCTCTGGCAAGTGCATAGCTAAAGTTTACAATAAAGTTAGCATTCAATACTATCTGCAAGCCACTTCCATAACTTACGTGAAATGTTTCTTGGTCAATAATAAAATCTTTAGACACCTTATCCATATTAAATTTATACTTCTGTACCACCCTGCCTACGTCAGTAAATCCTGTTAAAGCCAAATAAACATTCTGACCCCAAATAATTGTACGCAAGAACTTCCAACGCACCTCAAAGTTGCCATACACCATTCCATCTCCAACCACCCTATTGCGCAGTATGCCCCTCAATGTTTTAGCTCCTCCCAAGCCATCACGTGGAGGTCTGTTAGACGAAAATAATAAAGGCAGCATGTAAAAAGGAATATCACCCGACAATTTACCTTGATAACTTACGCGGTAAGCAAAGTTCATAACTTTATTAATAAGCGTAAAATACTGGCGGTGTGTAAGACATAATTGTGTAAAACTGTATTTATTACCAATAAACGAAGGCGCCATCTGTATAAGTGCTTCCGCCCACATCCCTTTCATAGGATTAGGTTCGTTGTCGCGAGTATCATACACCAAACCAAGCTTTATCAACTGAGTAGTGCCGCCATTCTGCTGATCGGCAGGTATAATTCCTAACTCCTTATATTGTGTATAAAGACTTGTAGTATCGCTAACTGCAGGCAATAAGTCATTGGCAGCTCTGTCCTTATTTAAATCTCCAATATTTACATCACTAATCTTATTATCAAATAAAGCATATCCGGCAATCCAATGCAGTTTCTTTTTGGCATCCATGCTCTGCAAATCAACAGTAAGCCTCAACTGATTGCGCTGTATCCTATAAAACATTCTGGAAAGATAATCAGCATTTGATTTATCATTATTTTCGTAAACATGATTATAATTAGCTTCGTACCCATTAAAACCATAAAAATCTAATGCTTGCTCCTGAAGATAACTAAAATCAGAAGTTAAGCGGATGCCGGGAATCAAACTCTTGGTGTCGTAATTAATTTCATTAATCCCTGAACCTTTAGTAGTTCTCGACCACTCCAGATAAATATTATGACGGTAATCCGGATAGATAGAACCATCACCATAATCAAATAAATTAACAATAGCGCCGTACTTAAAACCAATGTCCGAATCGAATGCAATGGCAGGCACAGCCCCAAAACTCCAGCCCTTTATCTGCTTTTCCTTCTTCGGTGTAGCACTGATGCTATCCTTGCTTGCCTGTGCAAATGCACTGTGGTGCAATATTAAGATTGATATGATAATAATGTAAGCGTGTTTCATGCAATTTTTAATTTAATTCAGACTTCAAAAATAAGTATTTAGAGCAAACAAACAAAATATAAACCAACGAAAACTGTTTTTAGTTTTGATAGTAATATTAAATGAGTTAATTTTGCACCTGATTTAGTTCGGGAAGTAGCGCAGTTGGCTAGCGTACTTGACTGGGGGTCAAGAGGTCGTGAGTTCGAGTCTCATCTTTCCGACAAACTTAAAGAGGTGATAATTAATTATCACCTCTTTATATTTAACCCTAACATATTTTTAAAAACCCTTAGGCTTTAGATTTTAATCTAGCTTAAGTACTGCAAGGAAAGCAGATTGTGGCACCTCTACATTGCCCACCTGACGCATACGCTTCTTACCCTTCTTTTGTTTATCCAAAAGTTTTCGCTTTCGCGTAATATCACCACCATAACATTTAGCAGTTACATCTTTACGCACAGCTTTCACGGTCTCGCGTGAGATAATCTTGGCACCAATTGCAGCCTGAATAGCAATATCAAATTGCTGACGAGGGATTAACTCTTTTAGCTTTTCACAAATTCTTTTGCCAAAACTATAAGCATTATCCTGATGAATCAAGGTAGAAAGAGCATCAACAGACTCCCCATTCAATAGAATCTCTAAACGTACAAGTTTTGCAGGTTTGTATCCCGATTGATAATAGTCAAAAGAAGCATAACCTTTTGATATACTCTTTAACTTATCATAAAAATCAATTACAATTTCGCCTAGAGGCATCTCAAAAGTAATCTCAATCCTATCAGAAGTAAGATACACCTGATTCTTCAAAATACCCCTCTTTTCAATACACAACGTCATTATACCACCCACGTATTCCGATTTGGTAATAATATTTGCATTAATATAAGGCTCTTCAATATGATCGATATAATTAAGAGCAGGCAAGCCCGAAGGATTGTGCACCTCCAACATTTCACCTTTAGTTGTTTTAACTTTGTACGAAACGTTAGGAACGGTAGCAATTACATCCATATCAAACTCTCTGTCCAGGCGTTCCTGTACAATCTCCATGTGAAGCAATCCTAGGAAACCACATCTAAAACCAAAGCCTAATGCTGCAGAAGATTCGGGCTCAAAAGTAAGTGACGCATCATTAAGTTGCAACTTTTCAATAGAGTTTCTAAGTTCTTCGTAATCGTCTGCATCGGTAGGATAAACACCTGCAAATACCATAGGCTTAACATCCGAAAAGCCATCAATAGCTATTTCACAAGGCATATCTTTATGAGTGATTGTATCACCACATTTTACTTCCTTTGAAGATTTTATACCTGAAATAATATAACCTACATCACCTGCATACAAAACATTTCTAGGCTCCTGTTTTAATTTAAGAACCCCTATTTCGTCAACATAATATTCCTTACCGGTATTAACGAACTTAACAAAATCATTCTTGCGAATGGTTCCATTAAATATCCTAAAGTAAGAGATAATTCCTCTAAACTGATTGAAAACAGAATCGAAGATTAATGCTTGTAAGGGAGCCTTAACATCACCTTTAGGGCAAGGCACTCTTTTTATTACAGCATCCAAAATATCCATTACCCCCATGCCGGTTTTACCACTAGCCTCAATAATATCATCTCTATCGCAACCAATCAAATCAACAATCTGATCTTTTACCTCTTCGGGCATAGCGTTGTCGAGATCCATCTTATTTAGAACAGGTATTATTTCCAAATCATGGTCTAAAGCCAGATAAAGATTCGAAATAGTTTGAGCCTGTATCCCCTGAGTAGCATCCACAATCAGTAGCGCCCCTTCGCAGGCGGCAATTGATCTGGAAACTTCATAAGAGAAGTCAACATGTCCCGGGGTATCAATAAGGTTCAACACGTAAACCTCATCATTATACTCAAACTCCATCTGTATGGCATGGCTCTTAATTGTGATACCTCGTTCACGTTCAAGATCCATATCATCTAATACTTGGGCCTGCAAGTCTCTAGCAGACACAGTACCAGTAAACTCAAGCAATCTATCGGCAAGTGTACTTTTGCCATGATCTATATGAGCTATTATGCAAAAATTTCTAATATTATTCACAGTGCAAAATTACAATAATTTACAAAATAATTTACATTAAATACAACCTTTCGTTATTTTTTCTTGTCTATGTATGATTATAACGAATATTTTCTTATTTTTGCTGATTAATTAATTTATTTTACTATGAAACGAAACCTTATTAAAAACACAAGTATTATACTTGTATTATGCCTAACTTTAGTTACTTCGCTGTTTTCACAAAACACTAACAAAGTAATTCCAGACTCAAGACTTTATCAATGTTTTGAGAAATCATACGTAGATAATCTTTTAATGAACAATCCAGAAAAGATTGCTTATTACAATTTTTATCTAGATCATTCCTATTATACTGCAAGTTTAAAAGCAACTAAAGAGGTCTTAGGAAAAGATATACATGCTTTACTAAAAAAATCTAAAGCCGGAAAACTAACTGATATAAAGTTTAACGAAGTAGCTTATGATAAAAAAACATTTAATGTATTACAATACAATTTTGAAACAGGAGAGATGTCAACTCCTAATTATATATGGAATGAAGCAGGAATTGTAATTGTTTTTTATCCTGAAAAGACTATAAGAGAAGAATACATAAAATTTACAAAGACCCAAAAATAATATATTATGAAAAAGATATTTTTACTCATATTTATATGTGCATTGTTTAATGGCTATTTATTTGCTCAAACATATAATATTACAACTAACAATGGACAAACAATCTCAACATGCACAGGAGATTTTTATGATAATGCAAGTGGCAATTATTCTGCCAGTGTTGATCAAACCATAACATTTCAATCAAGTAGTGCAACTAGTACTCACATCAAAGTTAGTTTTAATCAATTTGATGTAAACCCAACAGATACTTTATATGTATATGATGGATTAAATACTTCAGCTACTTTAATTGGAAAATTTAATAACAACAATCCCTTAAGTGCCGGTCAAAATATTGTTCAGGCAAGTATTTACAACTCTTCAGGAGCCTTAACATTTAGATTTAAAACAGATGCTTCAAATCAAGCAGCTGGTTGGTTCGCATCTATTGTATGTACTCCTGCTTGTCAGAAGATTGTCTCTTCTCTTGACACTGTGTTAACTATGCCTCATCCTGATAGCAATTATGTTGATGCATGTATGGGAGATTCAATTACATTCTCAGGAAAAGGGATCTTCCCTCAAAATAATATTCTTTATAATCAACAAAACAGTGCATGTACCTTTCAATGGGATTTTGGTGATGGAACAACAGGAACAGGGCAAGTTATTAAACATAAATATCTTTTAAGAAGAGGTTATGATATAATGCTTAAAATAACAGATAGTATAGGTTGTGTTAATACAAATGCAATAGGTGCAAGAGTAAGAATGGCAGGCTTTCCTGATATAGTTATTATTCCTCTTGCTGATATGTGTTCAAATGACTCCTCTACTTTAAAAGTTGGATATTTGAATAATTCTAATATAATGGTGAACCCTTCTCAATTTGTTCAAATATCTAAACAAAGCTTTGATAGTACAATGTTCTTACCTGATGGACCTGCTTGCCTTCCCGGAATTTATAACACTTCTGTTGTTTTTAATAATTTTCCACAAGGATTAACTATTACAAGTGCAAGTAATATACTTGCTATTTGTGTTAATATGGAACATTCATTTACCGGTGACTTAGGCTTTACTATATTCTGTCCCAATGGACAAAATGTTGTACTTGACCCAAACACACATTCAGGTGGTGCTTACTTTGGAGAACCTTATGGAGGTACTAACCATGGAACTTATGATAATGGTTGTTTACCGGCAGATAATCCAGCAGGTGTTGGCTGGAGTTATTGTTGGTCTGAAATATATTCTAATGGAGGGAATACATTAGACTGGTTAAGTAGTAATGCATGTACAAATTCATTATGCGGTGGTTCAACTGGAAATACAATTGATTCAACCAATCAGGTTAATCATACTAACTATATAATGCCACAAAATTCACTTGCAGGTCTTATTGGTTGTCCTTTGAATGGTACATGGAATATTCAGATTGTTGATGACTATGCTATTGATAATGGTTATATATTTCATTGGGATTTACAATTGCAAGCTAATTTAATGCCTGTTAACTGGACTTATGAAGTATTAATAGATTCAGTTGGTTTTTATGGTCCTTTAGTTACAGCTTTAAATGATTCAATAGCTAGAGTACACCCATCAACAGGTGGTACTTTTATCATTCCTATTTCTTTATTTGATGATTATGGTTGTAAATGGGATACTAATACTAACCTGACAGTTGTACAAATGCCAACAGTTAATCTTGGCAATGACACTTCATTCTGTGAAGGACATTCTATTTCACTTAATGCAGGCAATCCGGGTTCAACATTCCAATGGAATGATTTTAATAATTCAACAAGTCAAACTATAATGACTAAGGATTCTGTTTTGTCTTCAGGAGTTCCTTTTATATATGATTATGTAGCTCATGTTACTAATCAAAATGCAAATATTCAATGTACATCATCCGATTCAATTAGGGTTACTTTGAACCCAGTGCCTGGAATAGAATTTGAAGCATTTCCAATTACCGGTTGCGAACCAATTACTGTAGCTTTTACTAATAGTACGTTCCCTCCTAGTAACTATATATGGAACTTTGGTGATAATAGTCCAACTGTTACAACTGATAATCCATCTCATACTTATAATTCAACAGGATCTCCATTTACAGTTACTTTAGTTGCTACTACTAATCAAGGATGTACTTCAACATATGTTGCTGATAGTTTAATTAAAGTCTTCCCTCAGCCTCATGCTGAATTTACTTGGACACCAACTATGGGAACTACCAGTAATCCTGTGATTACTTTTACAGATGCTACTACTCCTGCAAATCCTTCTTTTACTCATGATTGGGATTTTGGTGATAATAGCACACATGATATCACAACCAATCCTTTTCATCTTTATTCAATCCCTAATAGTTATGAAGTAGTAATGATAGTTTCGGGTTCTCAAGGATGTGCTGACACAGTAAGACATTCAATTCTTATTGTTAATGATAGTCTTATATTCCCTAATATTATTACACCAAACGGTGATGGCTTTAATGACAATTTTGTTATTAAAGGATTAGAAGATGGTGCTTATCCAGTTAACAGATTTGTAGTTTATAACCGATGGGGTAAGAAAGTTTATGACACAGATAATTATGTAAATGGAGAATTTGATGGTAAAGGATTACCTGATGGCGTTTACTATTATATCTTTACAGGAAAAGGAGTAGGACTGCTACAAGAATTAAAACATCAAAGCAGTTTGGAAATATTAAGATAGTTTTTCAGATATGTTTTAACATAAAAGAAGAGGATACTTTTTGCAAAGTATCCTCTTCTTTTTTTTATTTAGATTTCTAAATTACTTTTTAGGAGCTTCTGCTGGTTTAGGAGTAGTTTCCTTTTTTACTTTCTTTACGTGTTTTTTAACAACTTTTTTGTCATTGTTGATGTCTTTCTTGTCACCTTTTACAACTTGATCTTTGTCTTTTTTAACTACGTCTTTCTTTACTTTAACGTCAGCTTTAACTTGATCCTTGTCTGTTTTAACAACGTCCTTTTTTACTTTAACATCAGTTTTAACCTGTTGTTTGTCTTGTTTAACTTGTTGCTTTACTTCTTTTTTTACTTCAACTTTTGCAGGAACATCCTGAGCTAAGATGATAGATGTTGAAAACAACACTGCGGTTACGATTAACATTAATTTTTTCATTCCGAATTTTTTTAAAGTTTATTAAATTTATTTATTGTAATCAAGCTTTATCAAAAACCGTGCCAAAATAAAGTTAATAGAAATAAAAAATAAAGAAAGAATGCTAACGTATTACAAATAGAGACGTTGCATGCAACGTCTCTATTTGTAATATATCAATTTATTCTATGAGATCATCCCAACCCCAATAGTTTCATTGGTGGCTTCATCTATAAGTATAAAACTACCTGTTACACGATTGCGTTTATAAGCATCAAAAATTAAAGGTTTTGTAGTTCTAATTTTAACTTTAGCAATGGTATTTAAACCTACTTCTTTGTCATCAACAATCTCTTCTAGAGTATTTACATTAACTTTGCAGATAATTTCTTTAACCATACATTTCACCTCATTGCTGGTATGCATCAACACATATTTACGCGAAGTATTCAATGGCTTTTGATTCATCCAACAGATAGTTGCCTCAATATCCTGACTCACTTCGGGCATATTATCGGGCTTGGCAATCATGTCGCCTCTGCAAATATCAATATCATCTGTGAGCGAAAGCGAAACGGACATTGGAGGGAAAGCTTTTTCAATTTCACCATTAAAAGTATCAATAGAACTTATTTTAGATTTGATACCCGAAGGCAACACAATAACTTCATCACCTTTATTAAAAACACCACCTGCAACCCTGCCTGCATAACCCCTGTAGTCGTGGTGCTCATCAGTTAGGGGACGAATAACATACTGAACCGGATAACGGGCATCCGTAAAGTTATAATCATTCTCTATATGCAAAGTCTCGAGGATTTCCATCAGTGTACCATTATCATACCAAGGCATATTTGTGGAAGCATCCACAACATTATCGCCTTTTAAAGCACTGATAGGCACAAATAAAAAATCTTTTACATCAATAGTTTGAGCAAATTGCGCAAATTTATCACGAATTTCTTCATAAGTCTTCTGATCATAATCAACAAGATCCATCTTATTAATACATACAATAATATGAGGTATCTGTAGGAGCGATGCAATGTAAGTATGTCGGTGGGTTTGCTCGGTTACACCATTGCGGGCATCAATAAGAATAAGGGCAGCATTGGCAGTGGAAGCACCTGTTACCATATTCCTAGTGTACTGAACATGACCGGGTGTATCTGCAATAATAAATTTTCTTTTAGGTGTTGCAAAGTACCTGTAAGCTACATCTATGGTAATACCTTGTTCGCG
The DNA here is from genome assembly GCA_037134755.1 of Bacteroidota bacterium. Classification (GTDB taxonomy): domain Bacteria; phylum Bacteroidota; class Bacteroidia; order Bacteroidales; family JACABE01; genus JBAXLO01. The sequence continues at coordinate 12,197 of JBAXLO010000015.1, forward strand.
TTCGGAGCGAAGTCCGTCAGTAAGTAAGGCAAGGTTTATATAATCATTACCTTTCTGGATACTAGCCTTTTTGACAGCTTCTAATTGATCTTCGAATATTGATTTACTATCAAACAATAACCTCCCAATCAGCGTACTTTTACCATCATCCACACTACCTGCCGTGGTAAAACGCAGCAGTTCCATATCAAGATAACCATTGTGCGAAAAGCTTTCCATTTAATTATTGTATTGATTTAGATTTGTTCTATATTATATATTTAGGCTAGAAATATCCTTCTTTTTTACGGTCTTCCATGGCTGCATCCGAGCGTTTATCGTCCCAGCGGCTACCCCGTTCGGTAACTCTTGTGGCTGCTATCTCATCTATTATTTCTTCTAGCGAATTAGCTGTAGATAAAGTCAAACCGGTGCAAGTAATATCGCCGATTGTACGACAACGAACTGTTTTGAGCTCTATTTTTTCGGTATCCTTCAACTTCATAAACGGAGCCACGGCCAACCAGTTACCATCGCGGCTAAACACTTCTCTTTGGTGTGTATAATAGATACTTGGCATCTCAATATTTTCCAACAGAATGTACTGCCACACATCCATTTCCGTCCAATTGCTGATAGGGAACACTCTGAAGTGCTCTCCCATGTTTTTCCTACCATTAAAGATGTTCCATAGCTCAGGTCGCTGGTTTTTAGGATCCCATTGCCCGAATTCATCTCTATGAGAGAAGAATCGTTCCTTAGCTCTGGCTTTTTCTTCGTCACGACGGGCGCCACCCATTGCTACATCGAACTTATGTTTCTCGATAGTATCCAACAGAGTAACAGTTTGCAACACATTTCTACTTGCATTATAACCTTTTTCTTCAACAGCCCTACCTTTGTCAATTGATTCTTGCACGGAGCCTACAATCAGCTGAGCACCTATATTCTTAACAAGCTCATCGCGATAATCAAGTGTCTCTTGGAAGTTATGACCCGTATCAATGTGCAACAAAGGAAAAGGTAGCTTGGCAGGAGCAAAAGCTTTGCGAGCCAGATGCGCCATTACTATTGAATCTTTGCCGCCAGAGAACAGCATTACAGGACGTTCGAACTGAGCTGCCACCTCTCTGATCACATAAATTGATTCAGATTCAAGTTCTCGTAAGTGATTTAGTCTGTAATTCTCCATGCTCTCTGTTAATTTGGTCGATACTGCTTTAAGCCGTTTATATATAATATTAGGATTGCAAAATTATAAATTTATTAGCACTAATGAACTAGTTATTTATTAAAAATTTATAAGTAAGATAAGATTGAAGGCATTAATAAGCTATTTTTAATACATTAAGTGTATAAATAGCTCTATAAATAGGAGTTTCTTTATTATTATTTTGATCATATTTATAATAGAAATCAATATTTAAATATGATTAGGAAGAAGTAGTGCCTTAAGTGCCTTAAGTTAAAAGTGCCATAAGTTATTTAAAACAACTTTAGGCACTTCAAACTTTAGGCGTTTCCTGACTGCCGGTAGGCAAGGTAGGCACTCTCTTCTATTCTTTTATGAATTTCCTCACCACTGTTTCTTTATCTGAACTTAGCTTTAAGATGTACAAACCATTCGCGAAAGCGGAAGTATTAATTGTTGCTTTCTTATTAATAATATTAGTATAAATGGTTTGCCCGATAAGATTTATTATCTCTATTCTTTGTTGTGTATTTGAGTTTGTTTCTATTGTAAGATTGTCTTTGGTGGGGTTGGGATAGATAGACACATTATTATTAAGATTGTTTTCTTTTATTCCTGAAGGAAATTCTGAAAGAGGACGTCTCCAAACACCATGACTATAAGTTCCTGCATAAATGTAATTATTATCTACAGCTAATGTCCATACGTTAGTATCTAATAAACCAGTATTAACCGCATTCCAACTGCTTCCATTGTTTGTAGATAAATACACACCAAAAACAGACGGTTCTAAACTTCCACTACTTCCTGCAAAAATGCTATTACCGCTTGAGATTATTGATAAATAATTTGTACCTAATGGTAATCCGTTATCCACCGAATTCCAATTGTTCCCATTATCTGTTGACAAATATATTCCTTCTAAAGGAGTTGCTGCAAAAAAATTATTCCCAATTACTGATACAGTAGTAACATTAAGACTATCTGATATCCCATTATTAACCGTTAACCAATTGCTTCCATAATTTGAAGATAGATATACACCGCCAAATTCATAAGCACCTGCAATTATATTATTACCATTAACAGCTAGTGAATTTACCCAAATGCCTGTCGGTAGTCCTGTATTAACAGCAGCCCAATTGTTACCATTATTCGTTGACAAATAAACCCCTTCATAACCACCTGCAAAAATGTTGTTACCTATAATAGCCAGTGACGAAACCGCAAAATCTGTGGGTATTCCATTGTTCATAGTTACCCAACTATTACCATTGTTTGTAGATAAATACACCCCACCATTTGTTGCTGTAAAAATGTTATTCCCAGTAAAGGCAAAAGCTGTGATATAGCTATTTGCAGGCAACCCATTATTTATCGAAATCCAATTGCTTCCATTATTGGTAGATAAATACACGCCATACCCTGCTGTGCCTGCAAAAATATTGTTTCCATTTATGGCTAATACTTGAACTAAAGTACTATCAAGACATGTCTGTTGCCACTGTGCATTTGCAATGTTTATTGTAAAGATTGCAATGATTAATACGATTATCTTTTTCATGATGCTTGTATATCTATTTGTTATTTTGGAAATAAAGCACAAAGATACGACATTTTGAAGCGAAAAGCAAGTTATTTTAAAAATAAATGAATTAAGTTTAACAATTATGATACTTAGATGAAATCTTTTTTGTACTTTTGCAAGTGTTATTCCCAAGCACGTAGCTTCTCAATAATTATTAAGCAATTGCGGAAATTTGATAAGCAATTCTTAAGTAGGATACAAAACAGAGAAAGTCTCTTTTTAAGTAATCACGTTAAATAAGCCACCCAAGGGCGCAATAAAACTATGAGTAGAAATTCTTCTTCGGGGATCAGTACATCTTGTCGTGTCTTCATCATTCAGGTGATGAAGAACAGAAAGTGCATGTTTTCAGGAGAAAGCTCAAATAACATTGAGACTGACGCACCGTCCACCCTGAGTGGCTCAAGGTTCACCCTGCACGACTCACCGTCCACCCTGAGTGGCGCACGGTCCACCCTGAGTGGCGCACGGTCCACCCTGAGTGGCGCACGGTTCACCTTGAGTGACGCACGGTCCACCCTGAGTGATGCACGGTTCACCTTGAGTGACGCACGGTTCACCCTGAACGACGCACGGTTCACCCTGAGTGGCTCACCGTCCACCCTGAGAGGCTCACGGTCTTCCATACATTGCTCAGGGTCTTCCACAAATGGTTCACGGTCTTATTTCACTAACTTCAGCTTGTATAATGGTGGTGTTCATCAAGCTGCAAGTGGTTTACATCAAAGCAATTCAATATGTTATTCATCATATTATATCAAATCATTAAAATTACAAACTAATAATATAAGTTATGGATATTAACAAGAAAGTAAGAAAAGTTATCGAAAGCGACAGAGAGGGAGATGTTATCCTTGAATCTGAAGCTGCGGCAAATTTGCAAACTGCTAACATCACAAAGATTGCAGATGTAGAATTTACCAAAGTAATAATTTTAGCTGTAGTATTAAGTGCTAAAAAAGAATACTTTGATGCCCAAAGACATGTTCCGGGTGCTGCTTTAAGACTCGAAATACTCTTAAAACAACTTGCAAACATGTATTTTGTTAATGGAGAGTATTACGAAAAACAGGCTATCCTTTTAAATGATCCTTCGATGATCTTAGACTTGGGTTATAAATATTATAAACCAAGAAAAACAAGTAGTAAACTACCGTTGGAAATGAGAAATACGGATATAGATGGCGAATTGTTCGCTCTTCCGGATTTTGTAGAAGGAACCAGATATTATAATCTGGAATGTACTATTTCGGGTACTGATACAGTTCTAAGAACTGACATCATTAAAAACTCAAAAGGAGAGAATGTAGCTGGATTTACAAGTATGGATTTATTAATGTTCAGATCACAGGCTGTGGATATGGCCGGGAACAAAAAGCCATGGACTCCTTATTTTACCATAAGAGTTAGGTAGGAAGAAGTACTTAAAGTACTTGAAGTTGGGAGTGCCTAAAGTTGAAGACAGAAAAGGCTTTTAGCTGTTTAGACTTTTAGGAAGACAAAAAGACCTTCACCATTAATTGGTGAAGGTCTTTTTAATTCTTAAATCACTAAATCGCCAAATCACTAAATATCTTTCGTAATTCGTAATTGATGAAGTAGCTAACGCAGTATTTCCAAACTACTTTGGTGTTTAATTTCACTTAGCACACTCTTGGCTGTAAAGATATAATAATAAACTCCGTCAGGCAGTCCTGTTCCATCAAAGGTGCTATTTTGATAGTTGTTGCTTTCATAAACTTTCTTTCCCCAACGATTATAAACTACAAGTTTATTAGTAGGATATGCTCCTTTTTCTAAACCTTTAATAACAAAATTATCATTAACACCGTCACCATTTGGTGTAATGATATTGGGGAACACTAAACTATCTGCAATAATAGTAATGGAATGACGGGCAGTATCGCTACAATTTCCATTAGCGCTATCGGTAGTCACTATCAACACAACATCAAAAGTATTAGCACTTGTAAATAGATGTGTCGTATTAAAAGTGTTAGCTGTTGAGCCATCACCAAAGTCCCATGTGTTAAGGAACGTAGGATTTACAGGAGTTGTGGTGTTGGTAAAGTTTATTACCGGATTGCTAAGCACACCAGTACTTGGATCCCAGGTGAATTCAGCATGAGGTTGTGGATATACTTTTATATAATTAGGTGCACTAAATGTATCTTTGCAAGCAGCATTAGTTGCAATTAATGTTACTGTAAATGGCGAACCTGTAGAGTTGTATGTATGAGTTGGATTGATTGAAGTTTCTGTTGGGCTATTATCACCAAAGTTCCATAGATATGTTGATGTTGAAGGTTCGGTGCCATTTGAAAATACTACAGTCACGGGTTCGCAACCTTTAAACGGACTTGCATCAAATGATATTTGCGGAAATGAATTCAAAGTAACCAAGACGGAAGATGTGTCGCTTGGGCATCCTGTGCTGTCAGTTAAAGTTAACATATATTGTATATATTGAGGAGTAGGAGATCCCAAAATTAAAGCTGGTGTAGCAATAGGATTTGCAATGTTAGGATTGTTCAAACTACCTGTTGGTGACCAAGAGTAGTAATAAGTGCTGCCATTTCCTCCTGTTGCGGTCCCCACTAAAGCAACAGTTGTTTGAGCTGGAAATGTTTGACATATAGTAGTATCATTACTAGTAGTAATATGTAAAGGCGAATATGGCATTATTGGAATGTAAACACTATCAGCACCACAAATAGTAGTGTTAAACTTAATGATAACATATTTCATAGGTCCCGGAACATTGCTTGGAATAGGAGAAATAGTTATAGATCCAGCTGTTTGACCCGGTAAAATTGCGACACTATCACCAATAAATTGGAAATCGACACCATTGACAGCAGTACCATAAATTGTATCAATAACTATCCATGTTGTATCTAAACTATATTGTGATGTAATAAATTTTAAGATCTCATTATTACAACCTGCTATTGCTACAGGAATAGTATTGGGGTTAGTAAAGCTTGTTAAGAAAGAAAGACCATTACTGGTGAAACTATTAGCTTCCAGAAATACCCATGAATCATAAGCACGGTCATTAGCATCAGCAATAGCTAATTTAATATGATATTGTGTACAAGGCACTACCTTAGCCCATGCAGTAAGTACTGTTGTAAAAGCATCGGCTTGTATTGTTGTTCCGTTTGTATTATCAACATAATAGGAACAATTAACGCAAGGGCCGGTATTTGAGGAACCATTATTAACAGTATTGATTGATATAGGAGTTGTTGTACCTGGTAATAATGCAATATTTTGTTTTACATAAGCAGGACCTGTAGGATTCTGCCCAGAGATAAAGAATCCAAAAACATCATCAAATTCATTTACAAATTCAGGATACTCATCAGAACCGAAAACATATCTAAACTTAACAGTATCTGAAATAGGAACAAAATCAAATTCAAGAATAGCAGCATCATGTAACGATGTAGCACCTCCACTAACAAGGGTCAACAAATCAGGATCACTCATGTCAGGTGTAGTAGGCTGAACTGTGGTAGTAGAACTCGAAGAATTATTAGGTCCCGGAGCACCCAAAACACCACCTGATGCTAATACTAACCCACTTGATAAGCCTAAGTTAGTAGGATTGCCTCCGGTTGTGAAAGAACCTATGTTGTTATAAGTAATAAATGCCGAAGAACCACAATAGGTAACATTACTAATAGTAACACCGCCCCCAAGAAGGTTGTTTTGAACTAGCTGTAATGGTGTTAATCCGGTACCAGCCACAACATTTAATTGAGCATTTAATCGTGTACATATTAATACAAGTAATAAGGGCAGTAAAATGATTATTTTTCGTTTAATAATTGAATTCATAAGATTTTGGATCTTTGTATATATTGATATTTAAGCTATTTTTAATAACAATTTATTCGTGTCTTTTGTTTTAAGTTTATGTTTAGACAAGATAAGATGCAAATAGGTTGTATGGATAAGGAAATTTATTTTTTTACTTTGCCTATTTTATCTTCTATTGATTTGATTTTATGTTCCAAACAATTCTCACTATTCTTTCTAATATCAAACTTAAGTGATGAATATATCCTGTTGCAATCAGGTTCGAGTTTAAGATAAGATTGTTTTACCACTTCCAAAGCTTCATCAATTGTAGCTGTTTCTACTATTGTTCCCATCGGTGTAAGTTGATAGCTGTATCCACTCTTATCAATGTATTCAATAATGCGACTGACATAGTTGCTAACGCTTTCGCCTTTATCGGTAGGAAACATTGCAAATTCTAGTAAAACTGACATATATTTAATTATTAATAGATAAACTGCAAATGTAGTATAATTATCAATATGGCATTTCTTTTTTAAACTTATTTAATAATTATGACCTGATAATTGTTAAATCTATTTCGTGTCAGTATAATAAATCCCAACTTTTCCTTCTTTAATATTATAGGAAACTTTATTAATATTCCAGATATAGGTAACATATTCAGCAGCATCGGGAGGTAGTTTGTAAACATACATCGCATTTATAAAGTTGTCTTTATCGCCATTCCAATAACTTCTTAACCAATCTAAAGCTGTATATTCATACCTTAATTCTTTGCCTTTTTTATCATATACCGTTATTACAATCCACGAACGGAAAGGCTCTTCATTGCTCTCCACTGTTAGTTTGTAGGTAAAATAAAGCGTTTTACCTCTTAATGTATCTAAACTTCCCTTAGCCAGATTATAGAATTCATCTGTATAATTATTCTTCCCCTCAACATTAAAATCTTTAATTAATGTTTTCGTTACCGGATGTTTCCTTTTTAATAAATACCTGTTATTTGGTTCATAATAATCTATACTATCATAATAATGCAGGTGTTTAGGATAGTCTTTTTTATCTATAATTAAATAATCAGTTTCATTACACGAGTCACTTTTCCAAAATATCTGACTAAGTTTGCCTCCATTACGATAATCAAGGTATGACCAGCAGAAATGCCTTAAACGATCACCTCCCACCGATGGTGGATATTGCCCGGGTTTATAATCGTTATATACTTTATCGTAAAATCGTTGAGGTATCATATCGGTTTTATAACAATTAGTATAAGTAAAATTAATATGAGTGATAAAATGTACAGGCATGAATAACAATGGCAAAAGCAATATAAAGAATATCTTCTTTTTAAAGATTAAATAGATTTCTTCAGTTGTAAAAACAAGAGCTCCCACAAATAAAGGGAAGAAATATAAACCTAACCGATCTTCAGGATAATTTATATTAAAGATCTTACCTAATATTATTGTAGCAATAGCATTTCCTACTAATAAATAAAGGAAAAGATGTTTGTGGTTGGTTATAAACTGTATGTTAGGTTTCTTTATTAATAATATAAGATAAAAAACACCTATTATTACTACTATTGACAAAAAGAAATAAGCAAGTGCAATATGATCATAAGCAGTTAACATATCTATTAAAGTGCGTATAGTTAGGCTTATAAAACCTTGTCGCGAACCTGCATACAATCCGCCATGTGCTTTTAAATCCAGGACATATTTTGCAGCTAATACTATTGGGATTACTCCTAAAACAAATGTAAGTACTATTCTTTTGAAGCTTTCTTTTTTATTATTTAATGAAAATTTAGAAATAATATTCATTAATAACAAAGCTATAATTATTGCATAAGTATTGATAAGCGTTAGGTTGCACGAAATAGCTAATAAGATGAAGATTAAACTATAGAAATAGTGCTTTAATGAATCCTCTTTTTTGAATATTTGTATAAGATACCATATTGCAGCTGTGATGAATGCCATCGACATTCCGTAGCCTCTTGACAGGGCAAAGAACTCGATAAAATAATGTGCAAATAACAAAGATATAACGAAAACCCATCTAAATATTCTTGTAGATAGCTCGCCCGATATTTTATAAATATACCATACGAATATAGGGAAAGTTAAAAGGTTTGGAATACGCAGTGCTATTGGCGAAGAGTCTATTAAGTTATAACTTATAGATGTTAATAAGGAGTTTAACAGATGGTTGTTTGCATCCCATAACGAATAATAAGGGATAAATTTAGCGGTGACAACATAATAGAAGAAGGTTGCAATTTCGTCGTGAGCCATTGGGACTATATAGGCTCTTATCCAAAGATAAATCCATAAGATTAAAGCGAGTCCAAAGAAAATACCGTTATCTAAACTTAAAAACTTCTTATTATTCATTCTGATTTGAGTTATTAATACACGAGCAAAAGTATAAAAATTTCACCAATTAACGTTAATTATTCTATTTATATCCAAAGTTAGGGATTAAATAGAGCTTAAGCTGATATCGCATACATGCAAATAATAGTATGAATATAAATTATACTGATGTTTTGTTTAAGATGGATAAAATAAACATAAATTACTCGTATCATTACTTTAATATGGATAAAACGAATATAAATTACCCGTACGAAAGTTATCATATGGATAAAATATGTATAAATTACCCATACGAAAGTTATCATATGGGTAAAATATGTATAAATTACCCGTACGAAAGTTATCGTATGGGTAAAATATGTATATCTTACCCATACGATAACTTTCAGGTGCATGCCCCATAAGTTCGATCAGGCAGTTACGTTTTTAGTGTTTTTTATGTAAATTTATTTTTTTAATGTTTTGATAGCTCGATTATCTAAAACATTAAAATTAATATTATTGAAATAAGAAGGCTAAGAATAGTAATACAGGTGATTAAATGGTTTAATTGTAGATTTACTGTTTTATCAATAAATAACCTTATAATTTGAAATAACCGAATCGCCGGTTTTTATACTTAGATAATAAATCCCTTTAGCAAAACCCGAGAAGTCAATAGTAGAGCAATTCGACTGCTTCTTAACAATAATGCCATAAGCATTGCTTACCGTAATTTCATAAGAATGAGTATTTAGGAGATCTCCACTTATGTTAACGATACCGGAAGTGGGATTTGGATAGACAGTAAGCTCTTTATGAATGATTTTATCATTGATTCCGTTTGTATTTACATTAATAATAACCGAGGCAGTATCAGAGCAAGCTGTGGCTGAATCGGTAATTGTGACAATATATTTAGCTGTAGATGTAGGAGATAAAACAGGATTTTGTTGTGAAGAAGTAAAGCCCGCGGGCATCGATGACCACGAATAAATATAGGTAGGATTATTTTCAGTAATAGTAGTGGCTATCGAGCTCAAAGTAACCGGAGTGTCACCGACAACCTCTGTAGCTGAGGCATTAGCAAATGCTTTTGGCCCTCTAACATAACATTTAGAATATCGGACAGCATTGGAAACATGAGCAGATGGCTTAAAACACCATAGCATTGTGCCACTGTTATTAACTTCAAAAATGCTGTCATTAATTGTCAAACAGATTAGCGAATTACCATTGGGCAGCTGTTGTGAACTGCCTTCACTCTGCGAAGTTGCATTAGCAGTGTAACGCCATGTATAAGTAGCAGGGGCATAAGACACCCCGGGCGTATGTGAATAATTATAACCATTATAAGGCGGATTAAAGATATCAATACACGAAAAGCCACCTACTCCACCATTATTATTAAAACCACATAAATAGTTGGGATAATACGGATTATCCGAAGGAATCCAATGTGCATCATGCACAACGTTAAAGTTAGCTGAACCGGCAGCGCCACAAGCTGTAGGATTGCCCCAACGGTATATAATATCACCCCCATGACCTGAGTTTCCACCTGTATGTGAAGCTGCTTCAGCGGTAGTTGTGCTGTGATCTATAACAAAAACCTCACTGAAAGAAAACGAACTAAAAGCAATCTGATCAAGGGCTGCATTGTAATCAATACCATTCATATGTAATAAATCCAACGCATTGTTATAATTGATATTTAATAATTGAGGATTGTCAAGTATCGACGTCACATAGTTATCTTTAGTAGCATCATGCACTTGGCAAAAATGATCCCAAACATCCCATTCCCAAACAATAGTTCCGGTATTTGGACCTGTAGGATGCACTTCCATTATCTTGTCAGCGTGCCTTATAGTGCTTACACCACTCCCCGCCTGTACCATTTCGGCAGCAGTTTTAACATCTAATGCAATCATCAACACGTTGCCATTAGGCATCGGACAAATATCATGATGTAACACATGTGTAGAGTCTGAATAAACAAAATCCCACACAATATTATTGTTCCAATCAACCTTTTGCACCTCTCCTGATATAGGACCTCCACTAATAATACTGCCGGGATAATTTACAGCTCTTACAAGAGTATCTCCAGGAATTAAAAAGGAAGAAAAGCAAGTTTTGCTTGTAGCCGGAAAGGTCCACTTTTTATAAATGGCAGCGTTGGTGTCAACCAAAAAGGCAGTATTCGTTCCTTTTACACTATATAAAGTGTACATCCCCCACATTTGTGCATTGGCAACATTAAATGTTATTATGAATGCAATGAATAACAATTTCTTCATTAGCTATAGATTATGAATAAACATCTTTATTAAAATATTTTCGGTAAAGATATAAAGTAATTATGGTTTAGATGTTATTTTCTTAAAGTTAATTTATATGATATTCATTTAAAAGGATAAAAATCTTTCTCTTATTTTAAATAACAAAATGATATGAATGATTATTTAGATTTCTAGTTTTTTTGAGTACCTTTGTGCACATATTTTAAATAGAAAAATGGCAGACGATAAAAAAATAATATTCTCGATGGTTGGAGTTGGAAAACTCTATCCACCAAGCAAACAAGTTTTAAAAGATATCTATCTTTCCTTTTATTATGGTGCTAAGATTGGTATCATCGGGCTTAATGGTTCGGGTAAATCAACTTTGCTTAAGATTATAGCAGGTCTTGATAAATCTTATCAGGGCGAAGTAGTTATTTCAGCTGGTTATTCAGTAGGTTATCTTTCGCAGGAGCCCGAACTTGACGATACTAAAACTGTTCGTCAAGTGGTTGAAGAAGGTGTGCAGGAAGTAGTTAATCTTTTGAAAGAATATGAGGAGATTAACAATAAGTTTATGGAGCCAATGAGCGATGATGAGATGGCTAAGCTTATTGACAGACAAGGTGAAGTGACCGAACTGCTCGAGCATCACGATGCTTGGGAATTGGATACTAAACTGGAGCGTGCAATGGATGCATTGCGCTGTCCTGAAGGCGATGCCCCTATTCTTAACCTTTCGGGAGGTGAGCGTCGTAGGGTTGCTTTGTGCAGATTGCTTTTGCAGGAGCCTGATATTTTATTGTTAGATGAACCTACAAACCATTTAGATGCAGAGTCTATCGAATGGTTGGAGTTGCATTTAAAACAATATAAAGGAACTGTAATTGCTGTTACCCATGATCGTTATTTCTTAGATAATGTGGCTGGTTGGATACTCGAACTGGATCGAGGCGAAGGCATCCCCTGGCAAGGGAACTATTCTTCATGGTTAGATCAGAAAACAAAGCGACTTATTCAGGAAGAAAAGACTGAAAGTAAACGTAGAAAGACGCTGGAACGTGAGCTTGATTGGGTGCGTATGGCTCCTAAAGCTCGTCAGGCTAAGGGTAAAGCCAGGTTGGCTGCTTACGATAAGATGATGAACGAAGATGTGAAGCAAAAGGAAGAACGTCTGGAGATATTTATTCCTAATGGTCCACGTTTGGGTAATAAAGTTATAGAAGTTCACAACGTTACCAAGGCTTATGGTGATAAGATATTGTACGAGAACCTTAATTTCTCATTGCCTCCTGCCGGTATCGTAGGTGTTATTGGTCCTAATGGTGCAGGTAAAACTACTTTGTTCCGTTTGATTATGGGTAACGAAACTCCTGATAGTGGTGATTTTGTGGTTGGTGAAACAGTAAGGGTTGGTTACATTGATCAGCAACATGCCGAAATAGATCCCGAAAAGGATGTTTGGGAAGTTATCTCAGGTGGTAATGAGAGCATTCAATTAGGAGGGAGGCTTATGAATTCGAGAGCTTATGTTTCTCGTTTTAACTTCAGTGGCCCTGATCAAGGCAAGAAGACTAAGGTGTTATCGGGTGGTGAGCGTAATCGTTTGCATCTGGCAATGACTCTTAAGTCTGAAGCTAATGTTTTGTTGCTTGATGAGCCTACCAATGATATTGATATTAATACCTTAAGAGCATTGGAAGAAGGTTTGGAGAACTTTGCAGGTTGTGCAGTTATCATCTCGCATGATCGTTGGTTCTTAGATAGAGTTGCTACACATATCCTTGCTTTTGAAGGAGATTCACAAGTATATTTCTTCGAAGGTTCCTATTCTGATTACGAAGAAAACAAAAAGAAACGCTTAGGCGACGAAGGTCCTAAGAGAATACGTTATAAGAAACTCTTAGCTTAGAATCAATTAATAATTAATAATTAATAATTAAAACTAATAAAGCCGTAATTCGTAATTTCACATGAAAGCCATCGCAATAGGAGGTTGGGGGATTAATTGTCCCGAAAAGAATCTGATATTAGCTAACGAAACAGGCAGTTTGCTTGCTTCGTATTGCTATATTGTTTGTGTGGGTGGTTTGACAGGTACTTTTCACGAAGCTTTAAAAGGTGCTAAAGATAAAGGAGGTCAAACCAAAGCATTTATAGATGCTAAACCTGACAATCTTTCCAATACTTATTGTGATGAAATAGAGATTATAGAAGATCAATCCACAAAGCATATCCGAATAGCACGTTATTGTGATGCTATAATATTAATAGGAGGTGGTGAAGGCAGTTTAAAGCTTATCGATCGCTTTTTGTTTTTAAATAAACCAGTTATTGTAATAAATGAAACCGGTGGAATAGCTGATTCTATTATTAGTAACAACATTACTTACGCCGATACAATCAAAGAAGCTGTTGATATTATAAACAAGAATTAAGAATATCTAACTAACAATTTTGATTAGTATTTTTAGTCATTTGCCAAAAGAAGTATTTCTGTACGGTCATAGTTGTTTTCTTTTGCCACTGGAAATACTTTTGTAAAGGATTGATTTTATAACTAAATAACAATATAAAGCCTACAAATTAACCATAGCCAACCCTCATCTCCTCTTTATCTAATCTAAATTATAACTAATGTTAATAAAAATAATAAATTACAACAATAAGTTATCTTTGTCGTTAATCAATTGTAATACTTAAAAGAAAATAATTTTATAATGGAAAAAATAACCATACTATGGGCTGATGACGAGATAGATTTGTTGAAGCCTCATGTAATGTTCCTCAACGAAAAAGGCTACAAAGTAATCACATCCAATAGTGGAGGTGAAGCTATTGAGCTTTTGAAAACCAATATCGTTGACATTATCTTCCTTGATGAACAAATGCCCGGACTTTCAGGAATAGAAACCTTAATACAGATAAAGAATAATTACCCCAATATCCCTGTGGTAATGATAACTAAGAGCGAAGAAGAATCGATCATGGAGGATGCGATTGGGTCGAAGATTTCCGATTATCTTATCAAACCTGTTAATCCAAATCAGATTATTCTTTGTTTGAAGAAGAATCTTGAAACCAAGAGATTGGTTAGCGAAAAAGCAACCTTCTCTTATCAACAGGAGTTTAGGAATATTGGGAATGAATTATCGTCAAGATTAGGACATAAAGAATGGATTGATATTTATCGTAAGCTTGTTTTCTGGGAGTTAGAGCTTGCTAAATCAAATGATGAAGGTATCATTGAGATTTTAAAGCAACAGAAAGCAGAAGCTAACAGACAATTTTGTAAATATATAGAAAGAAATTATACTGATTGGTTAAAAGGAACTAATTCTGACAAACCTGATCAATCGCATACTGTACTTAAAGATAAGATGTTTCATCTTTTATCTGACGACAGACCAACTTTCTTACTTTTAGTAGATAATCTTCGTTATGACCAGTGGAAAATACTGCAACCAATCATCGAACAGTATTTACGTGTTGAATCTGATGAAATGTATTATACAATACTTCCTTCAGTTACGCAGTTTGCACGTAATGCCCTGTTTGCAGGTTTGCTTCCATCTGAAATTGCAAAGAAATATCCACAACTTTGGTTAGATGAAGATGAAGAAGGCACAAAGAATCAGTTCGAACCTGAGTTGATGAATGAATACCTCAGACGTTATGGTCATGATATCAAACACTCCTACCATAAGGTTTTAAATCTAAACTTTGGCAGGAAGTTAGTTGATAATCTTCCTAACTTAATGAATAATAAATTAAATGTTATTGTTTATAATTTTGTTGATATGCTTTCGCATGCCAGAACAGAGATGGATCTTATCCGCGAACTTGCTGATGATGAACCGGCATACCGTTCTTTAACTGTTCAATGGTTTGAGCATTCGCCTTTGTTTGATATTATTAAATTTTTAGGTGAGAAGAAAGTGAACGTTGTTATTACCAGCGATCATGGTTCAATACGTGTAAACAATCCTGTTAAAGTAAAAGGCGACAAGAATACAAGCACTAACTTAAGATATAAGCTTGGAAGAATGTTGGATTATAATGAAAAGGAAGTCTTTGGTATTAAAAATCCTGCTGATGCTTACTTACCAAAGCTTAATGTAACTTCTTCGTATATCTTCTGCCGCGAAAATGATTTCTTTGCTTATCCTAATAACTTCAATTATTATGTTAGTTATTACCTAAATACTTTCCAACACGGAGGTGTTTCGATGGAAGAAATGTTAGTGCCTTATATTACTTTAAAGAACAAGTAATTTAATATGGTGAGATTCGATAATATCTCCATTGATGAGTTATCGGGAGTATCCGAAAAGATAATTTCTTTGGCAGGAGATCAAAGGATAATTGCTTTCTATGGAAAGATGGGAGCAGGTAAAACTACTCTCATCAAAGAGATGTGCAAAGTTTTAGGTGTTGAAGATGTAGTATGCAGTCCGACCTTTGCAATAGTTAATGAATATATTGCTGAAGCAGAAAAGATCTTTCATTTTGATTTCTATCGTTTAAAAAACAGTAGTGAGGCTTTTGATATAGGCTACGAAGATTATTTTTACAGTGGTAATTATTGTTTGATTGAATGGCCTGAAAAGATTAGCGAACTTTTACCAAAGAATTACGTAAAAATTCAAATTGAAGAAGATGATACAAATGGAAATAGGATAATCATTTTCGAAATAATTTGATATATGGATACAAATCAGGATGGGTTTATAAAGTTTAATATGGCCGAAGGGCTTATGCCAAAGGAAGAAATGCTTGAAGTTTCTAAAAAGAGAGCATCACTTACAATTGGTATTCCTAAGGAAATATCTTTTCACGAAAACCGTGTAGGGATAGTTCCTGAAGCAGCAGGATTGTTTGTTGCCAACGGACATAGAGTTATTGTCGAGAATAATGCAGGCAAAGCCGCTCACTTCGAGAATCAAGAGTATGCCGAATTTGGTGCTGAGATAGTATATTCTCCACAAGAAGTTTATCAGGCTGATATTATCCTTAAAGTTGCTCCTCTTGCCGATGAAGAAATTGACATGATCAAGACACGACAGATAATTATATCTGCTCTTCATATTGGTAACCGTAGCGAGAAGTATTTTAGAGGCTTAATCAGTAAAAGAGCTACAGCCTTAGCATTTGAATACATTCGCGATAAAACTAAAACATACCCTGTAATTAGGGCAATGAGCGAGATTGCAGGCAATACTTCTATCTTAATAGCTGCCGAATATTTAAGTCACCCTGAATATGGTAAAGGTGTGATGTTAGGTGGCTTCTCGGGAATTACTCCTACAGAAGTAGTAATTCTTGGAGCCGGTACTGTTGGAGAATTTGCTGCCCGTGCATCTATGGCATTAGGTGCATATGTAAAAGTTTTCGATAATTCTATTTATAAACTCCGTAGAGTCCAAACTAACCTCAATTCGCGTATATTTACCTCTATTATCCAACCTAAAGTTCTGTTAAAAGCTTTAAAAACTGCTCATGTTATTATAGGTGCTATCCATTCTTCTTCCGGACGAACTCCTTGTATTATTACTGAAGAGATGGTAAAAGAAATGAAACCCGGTTCGGTTATCATTGATGTTAGCATTGACCAAGGTGGTTGTGTTGAAACATCTCATGTCACTACTCATGCTGATCCTGTGTTCAGCAAACATGGCGTTACTCATTATTGTGTGCCAAATATAGCTTCACGTGTTCCTCATACTGCTTCTTATGCTTTGAGTAATTGTTTTGCTCCCACCATTTTAAATATTGGTGAAGAAGGTGGTGTGGATAATATATTAAGATCTGACTATGGGCTACGACAAGGTGTTTATATCTTTAACGGTACTATTGCAAATAAATATATTTCCGATACCTATTGCCTGCCTTTTCAAGATATTGAACTGCTGATGGCGGCATTAAGATAAGTTTACCTAGTAATGCATCTTTATTTTCAATAATAAAATTTCCTTACGGGATAAAAATTAAGTCCTAAAACAAGAAAAAAGACTTTGCTGGGGATTTCCCAAAGGTGAAATTGATGTTAGAACCTCCGCTGGGGATTTCCCAGTAAGGCTATTTTTGTAACAATATGTCTTTTAAAACAAATAATAGATAGAATCATTAAGTGAGGTTCATAATAAAACATATTTTAATAAGATTAAAAGACATTTTATCATAAATAAAACAAATAATAGCTTTATTGAAATAATGAAATATCTAAACATAACACTTATTAAACACATAGATATCATGGGATTGCTAATTCTTTTTCTTACTTTATTATTTTCAATTCATTCTTTTAATATGAAAATAATAATAATCATAATAAAAATTAACAAAAGCATCATTATAAGTCAATACAATAATTTTAGTATGCTTATTGAGCGTTTATAATTTATCGTAATAATAATTAAGATTAAGATGTTGCAATTGAGCATCTATATGCTAATGATGCTTACAGTAGTGCTACAAATGGGAGGTAAAACATTTGCTTTGTTAAGCAAAAGAATACTAATAGTTAGCAAGATTTACAGCATAAAGAGCCGGTACGAATCTTGCTTTACCAGGATGAAAAGTAAGATAGTGAACGACCATAAACTGGAGCCTCCATAGCTGAAAAAGGGCAGCGGAATTCCGATTACAGGGAGTAATCCCATTGCCATGCCAACGTTTACTAGGATGTGGATGAAGAGGATAGATGCAACGCCGTATCCATATATCCTTCCAAAGGCTGAACGTTGCCGTTCGGCTACAAATAAGATCCGTAGCAACAATACTATTAATAAAGTGACCACCACAAAGCTTCCAACAAAACCCCATTCTTCGCCTACGGTGCAGAAAATGAAATCGGTGCTTTGCTCAGGGACAAAGTTATACTTAGTTTGTGTGCCTTGCAAATACCCTTTGCCCCAGAAGCCACCCGAACCGATTGCTATCTTAGATTGGTTAACATTATATCCGGCTCCCTGCAAGTCGATGTCCTTACCTAACAAAACATTAATTCTGGTTCTTTGATGATCTTCGAGGATGTGATTAAAAGCATAATCAACTGTAAAAATGAAGCTTGTAGTCAACACCAAAAAAGTAGCTATGGTTATAATTGCCTTCTTGTTTTTTCTCACAAAAATGACCAATACAATGGCAACACCAAGCAATACTCCTACCAGGATCATCTTATTAATAAGTAAAGTAAGAATAAATAAAAAAGCAATAACAAGCCCAAAAATCAAGATATTACCTGACATTCCTTCGCGATAAAGCACCAAAATAAAGGTGAAGTAAACCAATGCAGAGCCGGTATCGTTTTGAAGTAAAATAAACAAAGCAGGTATTGCTAAGATTATGATTGCATAAATTCTGTTCTTAAAATTCTTTATGTTAACATCAACAGCACTCAAGTATTTGGCTAGGGCAAGATTAGTGGCAAACTTTGCAAACTCGGAAGGCTGAAGCTTAAAACTACCTATCTCGAACCATGAAACGGCTCCTTTAGTTGCCTTACCGGCAACAATTACAGCTACTAACAGCAATATAAAGAAACCATAGATACCGTAAGCAAATTGAGAGAAGAACCGGATGTCAATGGCCATAATTAAGATAGCAATAAACAATGCGGAACCTATCCATATCAATTGCTTACCATAACTTTTCTGAAAGTCGAAGATACTCTTGTGAGCCTCGTCATATACAGCGGCGTGTATGTTGAGCCAGCCCATAAACACGAGTAAAAGGTAGATTATTACAATTACCCAGTCAATATCACCAAATATGCTTTTTTGTTCTCTCAATGTAATGACATTAAATTAGCGTTAATCATTCGTTCCTCCAGATCCTCTCTCTTAACTTTCCGTTTAATATACTTCTCTATCATCAAACTGGCTATAGGAGCAGCCCACACACCTCCGAATCCAGCGTTTTCGATATAAACTGCTATAGCAATTTTAGGGTCTTTCATAGGTGCAAATGCAATGAAAACCGAGTGATCCTGCCCATGAGGGTTCTGAGCTGTACCTGTTTTGCCACAAACTACAATGTCGTCTATTCGAGCTCCTGATGCAGTGCCTCCGGGCTCGTTTACAACTTCGTACATTGCATCGGCCACAAGATTAAAGTACTTATCCGACACTTTAGTTATATGCTTAACTTTATACTCCGGGTTTACAGTCTTTTCTTTTCCAATATATTTAATTAAATGCGGAGTGTAATAATAACCTCTGTTAGCAAAGATTGTAGCAATGTTAGCCATTTGCAAAGGAATAATCCCTACTTCGCCCTGGCCGATACTTAAAGAATAAATAGTGCTGAATGCCCATTGATGCTCCCCATATCTGTGATTATAAAAGGCAGATGAAGGTATAAATCCTTTCTTTACACTTGGCATATCTATACCTAACCTTGCTCCAAGCCCAAAGCTTGTTACCTTATCATACCATTGATCCAGTCCCATTTGACTATCTACAAAACGATCGCTGGATTGATTGTGTTGAATTATCCTTCTAAAGACCTGATAGAAGTATGGATTGCACGACATCTTAATAGCACTCTTTAAGTTTGTTGCACTAGGATGATTATGACAACCCACCAATGATTTATCGCAAGGAAAAGCAGAATTCTCGGTAATAACTCCTTCCTCGAGAGCGACCAACGATTGCACTATCTTAAAGATAGAACCCGGGGGGTACAACGCCATCAAAGTTCTATCGAACAAAGGCTTTACAGGATCGTTGAGCAGTTTAATGTAGTTAGTCCCTCTAACACGACCTATTAACAGATTAGGGTCATAAGAAGGACTCGAAATCATTGTTAATATCTCACCGGTAGTAGGATCAATCGCGACAATACTTCCACGCTTGTTCTTCATTAATGACTCGCCATAAACCTGAAGCTCGGCATCAATGCTTGAATAGATGTCTTTTCCTGCTATGGCAATGGTATCATACATTCCATTTCTAAAGCTCCCCTTTTCGCGATTGAACACATCAACCATCATAATCTTAGAGCCTTTTTTGCCTCTTAACACCGGTTCGTAGAATTTCTCCAAACCACTCATCCCAACATAATCGCCGGGTTTGTAATAGGAGTCTTTTTCGGTAAGATCTTCATTAGCTTCACCAATATAACCCAATGTATGAGCTGCAACCGGATCAGGATACTTTCTTAAAGTTCTGGTTTGAACAAAGAAGCCTCTATATTTATAAAGTTTCTCCTGGATATATCCATAGCTTTCTTTTGAAATCTGTTTCTCGAAAATTGAAGGTGAATAAGACGAGTATTCTCTTGATTTCTCAAGCTTCTGTATAAAATCATCTTTTGTAATTCCAACCAGATTACACAATTCAAGCGTGTCAATTTCTTTAACTTGATTAGGAATGATCATTAAATCATAAACAACTTCATTGTAAACAAGAAGTTTATTATTACGATCAAAAATAAGACCCCTTGCGGGATATTGGGTTACAATACGGAGAACGTTCCTGTTAGCCGATACTATATAGCTATCGTCAATGATTTGTAAATAGAACAAACGGGCAATAAAAATAATCCAAACAACTATAAATATAGCTGATACAGTAAACCTTCTATTACTATAAGATTTTTTCATTGCCACATGAAATGTCTATCTTTTGTGTGTATATATGATTATGTATGTAACAAGTTTATAACAGGATTACCAACGTTTTTTCTTTGGTTTGCCTTTGTCCTTATCCCTGAAATCACTTCTGGTGTCTTTCTTGAAGTCTTTCTTTTTGTCGCCACCGCCGAAACTTCTGTCTCTGCTACCACTGTCTCTACTACCACCGCCATCTCTACTGCTACCACCATCTCTGCTATAACCGCTGTCGCTGCGTCTTCTGTCGCCACCTTCACTGCGTCTTCTATCACCACCGCCACCGCCGCGTTCGGTCTTTTTATTAGCAACTTCAATACTAACTTTTCTGGATTGGTACTTTGCAGTTTTAAAAGCTTCAATTACTTGATCTAAATGCTTAGAATCAATTTCGAAGAAGGAGAATGTATTAAGCATTTCAATTCTGCCTATTCTCATATCTCTAGTCTGTGTAGTGTCGTTTATCAAGCCAATTAGTTGAGTTGGTCCTATTCCGTCAATCTTACCAAGATTAATAAATAAGCGTACAAACTCTTCATTGCTTCTTCTTGGCTCTCCACTAGTATCATGTCTGTCATCAACGTTTAAGTCGGGAGCATTGCGATAGTAATTTATAAAACGATTGAACTCAACAGATACAAATCTTTTAATCAGTTCTTCCTTGCTTAACCAATCTAACTTCTGATTAATAACAGGTAAGAATTTATTGATCTCCTCCTCGTTTACAACAACGGTTTCCATCTTATTAATCATGTGGAAAAGTTGTTTTTCACAAACCTCTTTACCTGAAGGGATCTTGGCATATTTAAAGGTTTTGCCTAATGATCTTTCAAGTTGCTTTACTTTGTGTTTTTCACGTAAGTTAAGAATTGCAATAGATATCCCTGACTTATCAGCTCTACCTGTTCTTCCACTACGATGGGTATATTGTTCAATTTCGTCAGGAAGATTATAATTAATAACATGAGTAAGATCGTTAACATCCAGTCCACGGGCAGCAACATCAGTAGCTACTAACATCTGCAAATTGCGCAAACGGAATTTATTCATAACATTATCACGCTGTAACTGCGAAAGGTCACCATGTAATGCATCTGCATTATAACCGTCTTTAATTAACGCATCAGCCACCTCCTGAGTTTCTGCTCTGGTGCGGCAGAAAATAATTGCATAGATGTCAGGATAAAAGTCGGCGATACGTTTTAAAACTAAGTATCTCTGTCTAGCCTGTGAAAGGTAGTAATAATGTTTTACGTTTTCGGAACCTGAATTACGGTTACCCACTGTTATTTCAACAGGATGATTCATGTATCCTCTTGCAATCTTTTCGATTTCTACAGGCATCGTTGCCGAGAAAAGCAAAGTGTTTTTTTCTTTAGGAGTTTCTTCCAGGATACTATTCATATCATCTTGGAAACCCATGTCAAGCATTTCGTCAGCTTCGTCAAACACAACGTATTTAAGTTTGGTAAGATTTATTTTACCTCTTCTCATCAGGTCGAGCATACGACCAGGCGTAGCAACAATAATGTGCACTCCTCTTGATAATTGTCTTATCTGAGTTTCGATACTGGCACCTCCATACACTGGAACTACTCTAAAGTTATCAACATATTTAGTATAATCTTTTATATCTCCGGCAATCTGCATGCACAACTCTCGGGTAGGACACAGAATTAGTGCCTGTGTATATGTGCTTTCCTTGTCTATTTTTTGAACTAACGGCAGTCCGAATGCTGCTGTTTTTCCGGTACCGGTTTGTGCTAATGCAACAAGATCGGTGTCCATTTCTAATAAAACTGGTATTACTGCTTCCTGAACAGGCATTGGCTTTTCGAATCCCATTTCGGTGATAGCCCTTAGTATTCTGGAATCTAGGCCCAGTTCTTCAAATGTTTTCATCTCTTTATTTGTAAAATTTTTAACTTTGCAAAGGTAATATAAATCTTTGGTTATCTGAAAAATATTTTGCTTAAACTCAAATTATTAAATAATTCCCCTTTATTAATGAGAATAAATTTAATAATAATCGCTGATAAAAGATTTATAACACCATCAAATTGCAACCTCTTATATCACTATTATCAAAGCGTCCGAGGACTTCAAACATATTGTTATCATACTTCTTACCCAAATCTTGTGTGGCAATAAAACTGCATGAATAAATATTAGCCAAATCAATTACATTTATTCCTCCCGACTTATTATTACCTGCCATTGTCAAAGGATCGTCCACATCTCTTATCAATATTTTCATCCATGGCGGCGTTTCGTACAAGCCTTTCCCTTTGGAGTATCCCTGCGAAAGTAACTCGGTCATTCCATATTCGGCATATATATTTTCTACATCAAAAGCTTTGGTCAAGGTGTCATGCAGTTCTTCTCTCACCAGTTCTTTTCTTTTGCCTTTCATGCCACCGGTCTCCATTATAATTGCTTTAGGTATAGCTATCGGAAATTGTTCGGCAAGATCAAGCAGGGCGTATGTAACTCCTATCAGAATAATCTTTTTATTCTTAATATCTTTTAGTTTTTGATTTAATTCAGCATAATTATTTAAATAAAAACCACTATTTTTATCATTACTTAATTCAATTAATTTAGTAACCATATAAATAAGCGAAGAATCCTGCTGAGAAAGATAATTAGGTAGCAACGCAAGAATGGTGAATCTGTTTATATCGCCAAAAAAGTGTTTAAATCCATTAATAAAACTTTCTTCATAAAGCTTTAAATCCTTAACATAATGCGTACTCCTTTCCTGACCTGTAGTACCACTGCTTTTAAAATAATTATCCACATGCGTATCTCCGGTAATTATCTGATGTGTTTTAAAGAAACCTATCGGAATAAAAGGGATCTCATTATAAGTTTTGATAGCATTAATATCTGAATAATTAAGGTCAACAAAATTCTTATACAGAAGATTATACTTGTATTGATGGCGAAAGGTATCTAATGCTAAATCATTAAATTCGGAATCCGATTTAATCTTAAAGATATTATTTATTTTATTTGTTAATAACATTTGTGTCAATATTGCGTTGATATTAAAAAAAGTACTAATTTTACACGGTCTAAAATTGTATAATGAAATTCAGTTCAAAAGTAAGCTTTTTGTTTGGAATAGCAGCATTTATTTTACTGTTATCTTGTTCGCGTGAGCAATCATATCCTATTGTTCCCTATTTAGAGTTCAAAGATTTTGCGGTAAGTAGTGATTTTTCTCAAGGCTTATTTACTTGTAAGTTTACTGATGGTGATGGTGATGTTGGTTTAAATGAATCGGATAATTATACTCCTTTCGATACCTCCAGTTATTATTACAACAATTTTTTTATTAATGTTTTTGTTAAGAAAAAAGGTAAGTACGAATACTTTACTGTATTCAATACGCAAACACAAAATTACGACACTATTGTTTTTAAATACCGCATAAAAAGGATAGACCCCGTAAGTGCCAATGGTTCGCTTAAAGGCGAAATTCAAACAGTACTTGATATTGGTTTAATGACTCCTTATCTTAAAAACGACACTGTAGTTTTTAAAGCTTATCTGTACGATAGAAAACTGAATAAGAGTAATGTTGTTCAATCGAATGATATTTATTTTTAATATTGAAAGAATTCTTTTAGCTCTATATAATTATAGGAGTGATCATTCTTTCACAAACTTCCTTACTACTGTATCTTTATCTGAACTTAGCTTTAAGATATAAATGCCATTTGCGAAAGCGGAAATATTTATAGTAGCTTTCTTATTAATATATATTGTATATACGGTTTGCCCGATGAGGTTAAGTACCTCTATCCTTTGTTCCTTATTGGAGTTTGTTTCTATAGTAAGATTGTCTTGTGTAGGATTGGTATAAACATATATACCTTTAATTTGAATAAAAAAATATCAAAAATCATATATCTCTCTATATCTGCATACTAATTTAGTTTTAAGAAAAAACCAAAATGGATATTACCTTAATATTGATATTAAGACATAATCCAAAACGGAT
>JBAXLO010000016.1:0-36706 GCA_037134755.1 Bacteroidota bacterium
GGAGGTCTCCCTTTGGTAAAAGGAACGCTCGGTTCGGTAAAAGGAGGTCTCCTTTTGGTAAAAGGAACTCTCCTTTTGGTAAAAGGAACTCTCCTTTCGGTAAAAGGAACTCTCCTTTTGGTAAAAGGAACTCTCCTTTCGGTAAAAGGAACGCTCCTTTTGGTAAAAGGAACGCTCTCTTTAGCAAAAGGAAGCTTCCTTATTTTAAATAGCGTATTTGTATATATTAATACAATAATTCAGTTACTTAAATCAAAATTACATTTAATATTTATAAAAAAAGTATATAATATAAAATATTCTATTTATAATGTAAAAGGATTTCATTTCAATTTAGAATTTATTAATTATCTTATATTAAAGCTACTTTTTATTATCTTTAAGTTATTATTTAATCGTAAGCATCAATATTGGTGCGAATCAAATTATTTTTCATAGTGTAGATATACATACTGATAAAATATACCCTTCAATAATAATTAAATAATTAAATAATAATATACTATGAAACAAAGTAGGGTTTTACTGGATTTTCCAGAGATGGGCTTAGCTGATTTTATAATACTGTGCATGTATGTTTCGCTAATGCTTTTTGCAAATGTGCTTTTTGTATCACCTCCAGTCACAAAGGTTGAATATGATACTCTAATTAAAGATTTTCAAACTAAATACGTAGCTGCTTTACGTGGATATGATCCAATAAAAAACCAGCTTCGGGATGAAGCGTATAAAATTTTAATGGCAACAACACGACAGTTGGCAAGTTTTGTGGATATGACATGTATGGGCGACAGACTTAAGCTTTTACTCTCGGGTTTTAATGTCTATACACCAGGTTCACATACCGGAAAAGCTGTATTTTCAGTAATACAAGGAGCTATTTCCGGTCAAGTGATTGCTACATGGGGTAGCGAACCTAATTTTTGCAGTTATGTAATCAGATATTCTATTGACGAAGAAGGATTAAGGGATGTTTATACACAAATTGGTATCGGAACTATTGGTTTAACAATCAATGGCCTGACTCCCGGAAAGGTTTATTTGTTTTCTTTGGCAGTGGTTTACTCCGACCACCAAGGAGAATTTTGTGCACCTCTTTCTTTAATGGTTGTATAAAAAGGTGTTTAGCTGTTTAGGCAGTTAGGCTATTAGTTTAAAAAACCTTCATCATGTATTTGATGAAGGTTTTTTTATTTAACAAAACGTAATTCGTAATTCGTAATTCGTAATTGATTTATTTCCTTTTTGCATTAGCAGGATTGTATCCTTTGTTTTTTGCAATGTCTTCTAAGCGTTGTGCAAACTTAGATTTGGTTACAATCTTCTTTTTGTTTTCCTGTATGCGGGCATGTATCTTTTCTTCGTTAACCATTCTTCTTATCACAAACATCTGTCCGAAAGTAATCATTGTGGATATAAAGTAATAATAGTTAAGCGCTGATGAGTATGAGTTAAGGAATCCAAGGAACATTATCGGCATAATATACATCATAGTCTTCATGCCCGGCATCGATTGCGTGGAACCCATCATATCATTATTCATTTTGGTATAGATAAGGTTGGAAGCTGCCATTAACAAAGCAAACAGACTTACATGATTACCATAAAAAGAACTTAAGATAGGTATTTGTGTTGTCCACGATACTATTGAATCATAACTTGATAAATCAGTAGCCCATAAGAAGCCCTGTTGCCTCAACTCAATGGATGCCGGGAAGAAACGGAACATCGCAATAAGGATAGGGAACTGCAATAGCATCGGCACACAACCAGACATTGGATTGGCCCCTGCTTTTTTGTACAATGCCATCGTAGCTTTCTGCTTGTCCATAGCCTGTTCTTTCTTTGGAAACTTCTTTGCTATCTCATCAACTTCAGGCTTTAATACTTTCATCTTAGCCGAAGAGATGTATGACTTATAAGCAATAGGGAAAAGAACTATCTTTAATAAGATTGTTAATATTAATATGATAATACCGAAGTTCCAGTTGAAACCGCTTAGGAAGTTGAACACAGGAATAACTGCATAACGGTTTATCCATTGTAGTAAGAAGAAACTCCAGCCCAAAGGTATCTGACGTTCGAGATCGAGCTTGTAATCTCTTAAGGTATTATACTTATTAGGTCCAAAATAGATAGACATGTCAACAGATTGGTTGGCAGTATTGCCATAAGGCAATGCAACTCTTGCTTGCATCGTCTTTAAATAACGGCCACCATCAATTAATGGATTGGTAGTAGCTTTAACGTTAGCACTTACAAACTGATCTTTGGCTATTAAAGTAGCTGAAAAGAATTGTTCTTTAAACGACACCCATTTCATAGGATATTTTAAGTCAGCTTCATCATCTTTTGTTTCTTTAAGATTATCAACATCGTCTTTTAATGGCTTATAAAAGATCGAAGAAATCATTCTTTCGTTCTTTAAGCTCTTCTCCTGACGTCGGATGCTGGCATTCCAATACAGATCAATAAAGTTTGCATTCTGTGTGATGGCATTCTGTGTTCCCACAAAGTTAACTGCGAAGCCTGTCATATAATCATTCCCGTAAAGGGTATAAACAAACTCAATATATTTAGATTTATCAGCAGTAGAATCAGCACCATCAGCATAAAGACGCATAGCGAACTTCAATGAATCCTTTCCGGTGACAACTAAATGATCTTTTCCTTCATTATTCTTGTTAAAGAAAATAGGTTCGAAATACATCTTGCCTGTATTTATAAGCCTATTGTTTGAATAGAAGTTAAGATAGAACTCTGACGAATCTTTTTCGTACATAATTACCGGTATGGAGTCAAAAGTCTTAAACTTCTTTAGCTGAACTGAAGAAATTCTTCCCCCTTTTGACGAAACGGTAAGCTTAATAAGATCATTTTCGATGATATAATCTTTATCTGTACCTTTAGCAGCACTTGCAAACGAACCAAACTCATCACGACTGATTGTTGCTGCTTTCTTTTGAGTAGTATCATTACTAGCAACACCTTGAGATGAATTACCTTTGGTGCTATCCGTAACTTTTACAGTATTCATCGAGTCATTTATACTCTTACGTACATTAACTAGAGAATCTTCTGTATGTTTTCTTTTATCAAGTTCCTCTTTAGATGGTTGCGACCACCAACTGTATCCTAAGATAAGTAAAAATATGAGCAATAACCCATATATCGTATTCCTGTCCATAAATTATATGATTAGTAAAGTATGTTTTACGGCTGCAAAGATAATCATTTATCTGATACTAGCCCTTTTTTTGATTTTCGATAGCAGCTTTAACAAAACTTAAGAATAAAGGATGCGGATTAACTACCGTACTCTTGTACTCAGGATGAAACTGAACGCCAACAAACCATGGATGGTCAGGTATCTCAACAATTTCCACAAGGTTGTCTTTAGGATTAATCCCTGCAGCAATCATTCCAGAGTCTTCATAAAGCTGTTTGTATGTATTATTAAACTCATAACGATGTCTATGCCTTTCAGTGATGTCAGTTGCCTGATAAATATCTTTTACTTTAGATCCATCAGTCAATACACAAGGATAAGCACCTAGTCTCATGGTGCCGCCCTTCTTACAAACTGATTTTTGATCTTCCATAATGTCAATAACAGGGTAATGAGTTTTAGGATTCATCTCAGTAGAATGTGCATCAACAAAACCTAATACGTTTCTGCCAAACTCAACAACTGCACACTGCATTCCTAAGCAAATACCAAGGAAAGGAATATTGTTTTCACGAGCGTATTTGATTGCTGTAATCTTTCCTTCGATACCTCTTTCGCCAAAACCCGGAGCAACTAAGATACCATTAAGCCCTTGAAGCTTTCCAACAACTGTATCTTCGGTTATGCTTTCGGAATGAATCATCTTTACAATAACTTTGCATTGTAAGGATCCACTTGCGTGAACAAAAGATTCGGTTATTGATTTGTATGCGTCTTTTAGTTCAACATATTTACCAACTAAACCAATAGTAACTTCGGTTGAGGGATGTTTTAATTTATATAAGAACTCTTCCCATTTGGTAAGATCTGGAACACCTACAACAGGTATCTTAACTTTATTTAAAACCTGAATGTCTAATTGTTCTTCGCGCATCAACACAGGAACATCATAAATAGTTTTAGCATCAATTGACTCAATAACACAAGCAGGGTCAACGTTGCAAAACAAAGCAATCTTATTTTTGATAGAATCATTTAAAGGTCTTTCACATCTACAAACAATAATATCAGGTTGAACTCCCTGCTCAAGCATCATCTTAACAGAATGCTGAGTAGGCTTTGATTTTAGTTCACCGGCTGCTGCCAGATAAGGAATATAGGTAAGATGAATAACAACACAATCGGTTCCCATTTCCCATCTCATCTGACGAACAGCTTCAATGTAAGGTAAGGATTCAATGTCACCAACAGTACCTCCGATTTCAGTAATAACAAAGTCAAATTTACCTTCGCTACCTAATATCTTAATACGATGTTTAATCTCATCGGTAATATGAGGAATCACCTGAACGGTCTCCCCTAAATAATCACCCCTTCTTTCCTTTTCAATCACCGAGAGATATATTCTTCCTGTCGTAACATTATTGGCTTGCGAAGTAGCAACATTAGTAAAACGTTCGTAGTGCCCTAGATCAAGATCAGTTTCGGCACCATCTTCGGTAACATAACATTCGCCATGCTCATAAGGATTCAAAGTGCCCGGATCAATGTTAATGTATGGATCTAATTTCTGTATAGTAACACTATATCCTCTCCCTCTAAGCAGATTTGCTAAAGAAGAAGATATAATTCCTTTACCTAATGAAGAAGTTACTCCGCCTGTTACGAAGATATATTTTGTGGCCATGATATTGTTTTTAATATTCTGTTCAATTAATATGAAAACTCTTTGTAATCCAAAACTTCACTTTACCCTAACTTCAAAGCTTTTAAAGAGATCTTCATACTTAAATTAAGATTGTTTTTTGAAGGCATCAAAATTATAAAAAACAAAGGGATTACAGAAATATTATTTCGTAATCCCTCTTATTTTTATGTTTATTTAAGTTATTCCCCTAAATAAGCTCTTAAAAGCTTACTTCTTGAAGTATTTTTTAAACGTCTTATAGCTTTTTCTTTTATCTGACGTACTCTCTCGCGAGTAAGATCAAACTTAGCTCCTATTTCATCCAATGTCAAGCCATGACTCATGCCTATTCCATAGAATAAATTTACAACATCTCTTTCCTTTTCAGTTAATGTTGCTAAGGAGCGTTCTATTTCTTTTGCTAATGATTCTTTTAATAAGATAGAATCCGTAACAACATTGTCATCCGAAACAAAGACATCAATAAAATTTGTATCTTCGTCCTGTATTAATGGAGCATCCATAGATATATAACGAGTAGTTATATTAAGAACATCTGCAATCTTCTCTTTAGCCACATCCATAGATATAGCAATCTCTTCAACAGAAGGAGATCTTTCAAGACTTTGTTCTAACTTAGAAGTTGCTTTTTTAATTTTATTTAAAGAACCAACTTGATTAAGTGGCAATCTTACAATTCTTGATTGTTCAGCTAAAGCTTGTAATATAGATTGACGTATCCACCAAACGGCGTAAGAAATAAATTTAAATCCTCTTGTTTCATCAAAACGTCTGGCTGCTTTTATTAGTCCTAAGTTCCCTTCATTAATAAGATCAGGCAAACTTAATCCTTGGTTTTGATATTGCTTAGCAACTGAAACTACAAATCTTAGATTAGCTTTTGTTAGTTTTTCGAGTGCATCCTGATCCCCACCTTTAATCTTTTGTGCAAGTAAAACTTCTTCCTCTGCAGTGATTAGTTCTTCCTTGCCTATATCTTGCAGATATTTGTCAAGAGATGCAGTCTCACGGTTAGTTATTGATTTAGTAATTTTTAATTGCCTCATATGTGATTTAATTTATAATAACAACAAGCTGTTATACACTTTGTTATTTTTATGGTAACAGGAGTACAAAAGTATAATAAATTTTCGTCAATTCAAAATGTACTCCTTGATTATTTATAAATAAATTACAAAATAGTACGTTCTCCAGTCTCCTGGATAGGTTCCTGTAATAAAAGTTTTACCTTTTTTGTTTGTATATATCTTTATATCGTTCGTATTTCTTACAACATTCTTATCAATACCTGTAACAATAAAGCTTTCTCTTATCCCTGCATTGAACAGAATTGAGTTTCCTAGTTTAGTTATCATCACACCATTGTTTAAATTATACTTACGAAGATTCTCATTTGATAAAGCTTCAAAAGTAGCTCCTAACATTGTAAGATCATGCTTTTCTTCTTTCTTTACTAACTCTGCTTTCCCATATTGATTCTGTAAAAGCACTTCAATTTCCATGGGTTTATCATCTCTAATTATTCCTACCAAAACTTTATCTCCCGGATGATACTGTCCAATGGTTTCTAAGAGTTCAGAATTGCTGTTTATATTTTTACCATTTACAACTGTAAGGATGTCGCCTTCTTTAATACCTGCTTTAATCGCAGAACCATTTTCAGTAACGGCTCCTATATAAACACCTTTTAATCCATTTAGTTTTTTATTCTCAGCTAATTTCTCATCTATCTCTGCTATTGAAACTCCTAGGAAAGCACGCTGAACAATGCCATAGTTTTTTAAGTCTTCAACTACCTTTCTGACTATATTAACCGGTATCGCAAAAGAATATCCCGAGTACGAACCGGTACTTGAAGCAATAGCTGCATTAATACCTACCAATTCACCCTTTGTATTTACCAGAGCGCCTCCACTATTGCCTGGGTTTACAGCTGCATCTGTTTGTATGAAAGATTCAATCGGAGATTCATTACTATTCTTCCCCAGAATGTTTATGTTTCTTGCTTTAGCACTTACTATACCGGCTGTAACTGTTGAAGTAAGGTTAAATGGATTGCCAACTGCCAGCACCCATTCGCCAATTCTTACGTTGTCGGAATTACCATACTTTACTGTAGGCAATTCTTTTGCATCTATCTTTAGTAAAGCCAGGTCAGTGGAAGGATCCGTGCCTATAATCTTAGCAAAAAAGGATCTTTTGTTATTTAAAGTTACTTCAATCTTTTCGGCATCCTGTACCACATGATTATTCGTTACTATATACCCGTCATCCGCAATAATAACTCCCGACCCTGAAGCAGAAAGTATCTGTTGATTTTGATTGCCAAAGAAACCAAAGAAATCATCATACAAACTAGTCTTGCGGACAAACTCTGTACGAATATTTACAACAGTATGAACAGTCATTTCTGCAGCCTGCACAAAATCATTATCCTGCCCGTTGATTGGTGAAGAAAAACTTGTGAACTTTGTTGGCATTTCATAATCTCCATGTGATGAAAATAGATGTTTGTTTTCAATTGTTTTATATCCTGCCAATGCTATTAAACCTCCAGCAATAGCTGTAATAAATAATGATAAAAAATACTTTTTCATTTCTCTTTAAATTTTAATTTGAATACTAATAATTATTGATTTTTTTAATACAAATTACATCTGTTCAAACGAAGTATTGCAAGCTGTATTATTTAAGCATCGTTAAATTTTGTTAAGCATACATCGGGTATAATGAATGCTCTATAGTTTCTTATCTGCATAGATAAATAAGAAAAGAGAATCTAATTATCCTTAGATTAATTTAGTTTACCTTGATGTAAAAGGCTAATGGAAGGAAGCTAATCTGTTTTTATCTTATCAGATCTTCTATAATTTTAGGATAATGTTCGTACTCCAGCTGATGAATCTTTTCTGCGAGCGTTTCTGGAGTATCTTCCGGCTTTATTTTGCAGCTAGCCTGAAAGATAATCTCTCCATCATCATACACTTCGTTAACAAAATGAACAGTAATGCCACTAGTTTTATCTTTGTTGGCTATCACACTTTCGTGAACATGCATTCCGTACATACCTTTGCCTCCGTACTTTGGCAATAGGGCCGGATGAATGTTAATAATCCTCTTATTATACTCTTTAATCAAAACTGGGGGGATTAACTGAAGGAATCCGGCAAGTATAATCCAATCAATACGGTATTGATAGAAGATACGACTGATCTTTTCCGGGTTCTGGAAGTCCTTACGGCTTACATAAACCTCTTTAATACCAAAAGTCCTTGCACGCTGGCGTACATAGGCGTCTTCTTTGTTCGAAATGACGATGGCAACCTTTATATCGGCGCTCCCAACAAAGTATTCTATAATCCGTTGGGCATTGGTACCGTTTCCTGAAGCTAATATTGCAATGTTAGTCATAATTTGATTATAAGAGATGGCAAACTTACAAATTATATCTCACATCAAGCTTGTTTTAATATTAATTATTTTTATTGTTAGTGTTAATTTATTATTTGTAAGTCTTGACGTTCGGAGCCATTGTACGATAGCTTTATTCCAAACATTATTAAAGTTATCTTAATCTAAAATAGCATTACCTAACATCTTTTTAGCATTTCTTTTCATCTAAAATATATTTTAATAAATATAGTTAGCATCCATGTTGATTAATTATATTAATTTTGTAACCTTATTAATATTAAATCTCATGAAGGAATTATTTCCATTAAACGCAATCTCGCCCGTTGACGGCAGATATAGTAAACAAACTGCTCTTTTAGGAGGATACTTCTCCGAAAAGGCTTTGATTAAATATAGAATTCACGTAGAGATCGAATACTTTATTGCTTTATGCGAAATCCCTTTGCCTCAACTTAAAGATTTTGATAAGAAACTGTATCCTAGTCTAAGAGAAATTGTTTCTAATTTTAACGATGAGGATGCATTGGCTGTTAAAGAGATTGAAAAAACTACCAATCATGATGTAAAAGCTGTTGAATACTTCATTAAAAAACATTTCGACAGGCTTGGTCTTGACAGTTATAAAGAATTTGTTCATTTTGGTCTTACTTCGCAAGACATAAACAATACTGCCCAACCTTTATCTATCAAAGAGGCTCACGATGAGGTGATGACCGAAGCCATGGACGAGCTTATTATGCTCCTGAATGATAAAATTGTTGAGTGGGCCGAAGTTCCTATGCTTGCCCGCACGCATGGGCAACCTGCTTCGCCTACTTTGCTTGGCAAAGAGTTGAATGTTTTCTTCGAACGCATCGTAAATCAACTCGCTGCTTTTATTACAATTCCTTTTTCATCTAAATTTGGTGGAGCTACAGGTAATTTCAATGCCCATCATGTGGCTTATCCTGAGATTGACTGGCTTGTTTTTGCTGATACTTTCGTTAACGATACTCTTGGGCTTGAACGTTTACAAACAACTACACAAATTGAACATTACGACAACCTTGCTGCTTTGTTTGATTGTTATAAACGTATTAATACGATCCTTATCGACCTTTGCAGAGATTGTTGGACATACATTTCGATGGATTATTTTAAGCAACAACTCAAAGCAGGAGAAATAGGTTCTTCTGCGATGCCTCATAAAGTTAATCCTATTGATTTTGAGAATGCTGAAGGTAACTTTGGTATTGCTAATGCTATCTTTGAGCACCTTTCGGCCAAGCTTCCTATCTCTCGTTTGCAAAGAGACCTTACTGATTCAACCGTTTGCCGCAATATTGGTGTTCCTTTTGCTCATACTTTAATCGGAATTAATTCTTTGATTAAGGGTTTAAACAAACTGATTCTTAATGAAGATGCTATTAATAGAGATTTGGATAATAATTGGGCTGTTGTTGCCGAAGCCATTCAAACTATCCTTCGTCGCGAGGCTTATCCTAATCCTTACGAAGCTTTGAAAGACCTTACGCGTACCAATCAGAAGATTACTAAAGAAACGATGCACCTTTTTATTGACGGGCTACAACTTCCTGCCAAAGTAAAAGAGGAATTAAAACAAATAACACCACATAATTACGTTGGTATCTTTAAAAAACAATAAATGAAGAACCTTAGCTTCATCTTTAACTATCTAAAAACGTACGTAGCACCCGTAGCCGTAAGTATTTTCTTTAGTTTGTTTTCCGTTATGTTCTCTGTGTTTTCGCTTACGATGCTTATTCCTTTCCTTTCGCTCTTATTCGATAAGCTTGAGAAGGTTACGCATGCCGTTCCCTTTGCTTTTAATTCCACTGCGATACTTAATAATGTCGAATATCTTATGACGAAAGTCATTGATGAACAGGGCAAAACCACTGCGCTCTTATATATTTCGATAATGGCTTTTCTTATGTTCTTTACTAAGAATTTGTTCCTTTATTTAAGCAATTTTATTCTTGCTCCGGTTCGCAACGGAGTCCTTCGCAACATCCGCAACGACATATATCTTAAATTATTAGTGCTTCCGCTTGGTTTTTATAGGCATAATAAAAAAGGCGACATCATTTCGCGTATTACCAACGATGTTCAGGATCTTGACGAATCCATGTTGAAGCCTTTGCAAACTTTATTTCTTCAATTTTTCACTGTTACGTTCTATATTACAGCCCTTTTCGTCATCAATTACAAGCTCACGTTCTTTGTCATTGTGTTGTTGCCCATCGCCGCTTTGGTTATTGTAAGTGTTTCTAAAAAACTCAAGCGTATGGCTCCCGAATTGCAGCAACGTACTGGCTCATTGCTCTCAACTGTTGAGGAAACGCTCTCCGGGCTTAGGGTTATTAAAGCTTTTAATGCCATTGATTTTTCTGACAATCGTTTTCGCGAAAGCAATAATACTTATACACGCCTTAAAAACAGCATATATCGTCGTGTTGACATGGCTTCGCCCATGAGCGAGTTTTTGGGTACTACATTTGTTATCATTATTTTACTTTATGGCGGCAGTTTGATCCTTGGCGGGAAGTCGGATCTCAATGCTGCTACCTTTATCACTTATCTTACGCTCTTTACGCAGATTATTAATCCCGCAAAGGACCTTACTTCTTCTTATTATTCTATTCAAAAAGGCAAAGCTGCCATTGATAGAATAAAATTTATTATGGATGCCGAAGAAGTGGTTGTTCAAAAAGAAAATGCTACCCATCTCACTGAATTTAAAGAACAAATAGAATATAAAAACCTTACTTTTGCTTACGATAAGGACAATACTGTTCTCGATTCCATATATCTGCTTATCCCAAAAGGAAAATCTATTGCCATTGTTGGTCCTTCGGGAGCCGGAAAGTCCACTATGGTAGACCTTATCCCTCGTTTTTACGACTGTACTGCCGGTGCTTTGCTCATCGATGGCATTCCGATTACCGATTATGTTATTGATGACGTAAGAGCCTTAACCGGAATTGTTTCGCAGGACACTATTCTTTTTAATGATACTATTTTTAATAACATTGCATTCGGTGTCGAAAACGTTACGGAAGATGATGTTATCAATGCGGCCAAAATTGCAAATGCGCATCAGTTTATTGTTGACATGCAGGACGGCTACAACACCAATATTGGCGATAGAGGAGGCAAACTTTCGGGTGGGCAACGCCAACGCATCAGTATTGCTAGGGCTGTCCTCAAAAATCCTCCCATTCTTATCCTCGACGAAGCCACTTCGGCGCTTGATACTGAGTCCGAACGCCTTGTTCAGGACGCTTTGGATAAGTTGATGAAGGGTCGTACTACTATTGCCATTGCGCATCGTTTATCAACCATCAAAAACATGGATGAGATTATCGTTCTGGAGAAAGGCACTATCGTTGAGCGTGGCGACCATCAAACACTTATCTCTCAAAACGGCATTTACAAAAAACTTCAGGACTTACAGTCTTTTAATTAATGTAATCCACTCTATTTACTTTCTTATCCTTATTATTATTTTCTTTTTACCCCTTTCGGGGAAGCTATTGCATTTTACCGCATCCACTTAAAACGCTATCATATAAGCTTTACACTCTCTCACGAAAGCTCTACACCTTCTTCTGAAAGCTCTACACTACTTTCTGAGAGTTTTACACTACTTTCTGAGAGATTTACGCCTTCTTCTGAAAGATTTACGCTACTTTCTGAAAGCTCTACACTACTTTCTGAAAGTTTTACGCCTTCTCACAGAAGATTTACACTACTTTCTGAAAGATTTACACCATTTAGAAGAAGATTTACGAGCTCGTAAATCTTCTTCTAAAGAGATTAACACACATATAAGAGAGCGAATCGTTAATAGGAGAAACTTTATTGCTTACATGAAAGCCATTATCATCTACATAAGAGCGATTATTTTTTAGATGAATACGATTATAACTTACAAAATACACCTTATACCCAACATGAAATACATTATTAGCTACATGAGAAGGATTTTATATATCAAAAGATAAATTTCTTTGTAAACTCTATTCATTTTTATAAGACTAATTAGATGTATTACTAATTTTAACCACTAAGCGGTGAAAAACCGCTAAGTGGTAGCCATCCCGCTTAGCGGTTTTTTCACCGCTTAGCGGATATCTAGAAAAAGCAAATAGCGTATTATATTAACTTTACAAAATTATGTCATTCCAAAATAAGTGAGGAGTCTCATTAGATAACAAACCACCACATAAAAAATCTGTTATTTATCAAAAGATAAATTTCTTTGTAAACTATCTATAATTTTATAGTAACTTTGTCATTTATTTTAAACCTATGAAAAACATTTTTATTTTAATAATAATAATCTTTACACTTAATAGTATAAACGCTCAACAGCAACGTACTATATTCCCTCAACAGCAGATTGATGCTTTCAATAAAACTGCTTTACAGAAGATTTGTAGTGGCGATACTGCGATTATGCGTAGCAATGGCAAATCCTCTCAAACATCAGGCATAGCACAGATACTGAAACTTCAACGCTCGATACAGAAACCTCTTATAAATAAATTGCCACAGCTAAAAAATACAGATGCTTACGATACCCTTATTATTGTTGATACACTGAATATAACGGGAACTTACACCCATAACGGTCCGATTATTGTTATTAACGGTGGATTACTCCATTTTAGTAATGCAAATGCCACCATACTAGGCGATATCATTGTGTGGGGTCCTAATTCCAGACTTTATGCCGATTCGTCCTACCTTTATATTCCGCAACAATATTTCTATCAACGTTCGCTGCTGGTAATTGGAGGTGGAATTGTTCATTATCATAATACTATCCTCGATCATAGTGGCCTTTCTAACAATTTGCTTGTCGCAAACAATTCCTATGTTGAGATGCTTAATGTTCAGAACAATGGCTTTACTACCAATAGCGTGATGAATAAAGCGCAGATAAATATTAACGGCACCAATGAGGCTGGCGAATACGTTATAACTGATTCAGTTCAACTAAATTTCAAGAATGCCAGCACCATTTTGCTTTGGCATCAGTTCCCTGCTGCTTCAGTTATCAATTTTGCCTTTCCAAACGGTGACACTGTCGTGAATTACAAATTTAATAAGACTTTAGTAGGAGTTCAAGGAGTTAATTATAATATAAATATAGATACGAGCATAAACGTAATGTGGGGAATGATGCCTGTAACAGGCTCTAACGTTACAATTAGCAATTCAAAGCTCCGATCGATAGGTTTATGGTTTACCGGAAGCGATACCATAGCGGTAAATGGTCTTGTAAACAACTCGCATTACGGTAATTTCACTGCCTCACTAAGTGATCGCAATCTACAACTTATTAATTGTGATGTGCAAACGTGGAGCATCTATCCCATGTGCAAAACGCACGTTAATTTAAGTGGTTGTATTGTTGGCGAAGTAGGTACCGAGCAATCCTCAAACTTTATGGGCACTAATTTTACGTGCGATGGTTCGGGCGGATACATGTGGGCCACGGATACTTCCATTGTAATTGCTGGATATAGCTCGGCGGTTAATGCTGTGAGAAGTCAGGGCAATGGAATTGTGCTTTTTGCTTATTGCTCTTTGATGGGAGGCTATCCCTCAGCTCTTAACAGCTCTATAATAATGGTTATTCAGAGTATCGTACAACAGGAACCTCAACCTTTAGACAATTCATGCGCATGGTATGCAATGATTGATCAGCCTTTTAATACTTTCGTAGATACCAATGCTGTGATTTCCGGTTCCGCTTGGATTGTAAAGACATCAAGTAGCCTTTTGATGGATTTCCATAGTTATAGAATGTATTATCAGAAGAATAATGCTGCTAACTGGACAGAGATTCCCTGTGACTCGCTTCATGCAAAGCATAACGATACACTTGCAGTTTGGAACACTAATGGTTTAGTAGCAGGACAATATAATGTTAAGATGGATTTGTATGATAACTGGGGCAACTCGGCTGAGGCAATCAAAGCTGTAAACCTTATGCCTAAGATATTAGCCGGCATCGATGAGCAAAAGACAGCTGTTTTTAATTATTATCCAAATCCTGTTAAAGAAGAACTTACTATCGAAACTAATTTTAATAAAGAACAGAAATTTGAGATACTTAATCTTATCGGACAAACTGTTTATACCTCATTTATAAAGAATAAAGCTTCTATTAATACCCCTACATTCCCCGGA
Source organism: Bacteroidota bacterium (assembly GCA_037134755.1). Lineage (GTDB taxonomy): Bacteria > Bacteroidota > Bacteroidia > Bacteroidales > JACABE01 > JBAXLO01. Next base: position 14,496 of record JBAXLO010000016.1, read on the forward strand.
GGAATATATTTTATCAAACTTTATTCGGATGATAAAACGCAAATTAAGAAGTTTATAAAACAATAAATAAATCAAGATACACTTTATAGTACTTAATATTAATAAAATGAATACAAAAACATCGATAAAGGTATGTACAGCAACAGTACTGCTGTCGCAAAGCATACAAGGCATCAAGGCACAGGAAACAAGCAATCAGCATCCTAATATCATCTATATCATGAGCGATGATCATGGCTACCAGGCTATGAGCTGCTATGGAAGTAAGATAAATACAACGCCCAATCTGGATAGGATTGCCAACGAGGGGATGATATTTAATAACTGTTTCGTCACCAACTCCGTTTCAGCTCCCAGTAGAGCAGTTTTGCTTACCGGAAAGTACAGTGATGTAAATGGCCAATTGGATAATATGCAGGCATTTGACGGAAGTCAGGTAACATTCCCAAAGATTATGCAAAAGAATGGCTATCAAACGGCCCTTATCGGGAAATGGCATCTTAAAAGCAGGCCTACGGGCTTCGACTTTTGGGAGATCCTAAGGGGACAAGGGGAATATTATAATCCGGTAGTTTTAAGTTCAAAAGATACGGTCATTAGGAAAGGTTATGTTACCAATATCCTCACCGACGACGCCATTAAATTCATTGATAATAGAGATAAAACAAAGCCATTTTGCTTATTATTGCTCAACAAAGCCCCACATCGAAACTGGATGCCCGATTCCGCTTATTATAGTATGTATCAGAATAAGCAATTTGCCGTTCCTTCAACCTTTTTTGACGATTATTCAACCAGATGCGAGGCAGCCCACGTTCAGGAAATGAGTATTGCTAAAGATATGAATCTTGTTGGAGATCTTAAGCTAACCGATGCGCCCAACTACCCCGGCAGCGATTATCTGTACTACGAACTTAAGAGGATGAACCCCGATCAATCCAAGTTATTTCATGCTGCTTATGATAGTATAACACTTAATTTCAGAAAGAATAAGCTTACGGGAAATGACTTAGCCTTATGGAAATATAATAGGTACATTGCCGATTATCTAAGATGCATTGCCTCTGTTGATGATAACGTTGGAAGGCTTTTGGATTATCTTAAAGCAAACGGATTAGATAAAAACACTATCATAATTTATACTTCCGATCAAGGATTCTACCTTGGCGAGCATGGATGGTTTGATAAAAGGTTCATGTATGAGCAATCTTTAAGAACTCCACTAGTTATAAAGAATCCGGGGCACACTAAGGCCGGTTCCATAAATTATAACTTCGTAATGAACCTCGACTATGCAGAAACTATCCTTGATCTTGCCGGTATCAAGCCTCCCAAAGAGATGCAGGGGAGATCTTTTAAGCCATTATTAGAAAATAAACCAATAAATGATTGGCGCAAGTCAATATATTATCATTATTATGAGTTCCCGGCTGAGCATAATGTGAAGCGTCATTATGGAGTACGTACCGAAAGGTATAAACTCATTCATTTTTATTATGACATTGATGCATGGGAGCTGTTTGATTTGAAAAATGATAGTAATGAAGTTAATAATGTATATGAAAATGCTGCTTATGCAGATATTGTTAAGGATATGAAGGTAGAATTGCTGAAATTAATGAAACAATATGGTGATAATATTGATGATACTTTAAATTATAGTAAGCCGCTGCTTGCAAATATTAATAATCTGGCCAAGGATGCGGATGTAAAGCTTAAATATCCTGCTTCGCCTAAGTATAATGGAGGCAGTAACAGCCCCCTTACTGATGGTATTATCAACCAACCAAATGCAAAGGGATTCCCTCGCAATTATAAGAACTGGCTAGGCTTTGAGCACGATGATCTTGATGTTGTAATTGATCTTAAAAAGGATATGAAGGTTAATAAAATCTCAGCCCGCTTCATGGATAATCCTGATGGATGGATATTTTCTCCAGTAAATGTTGAAATACTTATTTCAACTGATGGCAAGACATATACTTCTCAAAAACTTGCTAACGATAAAGTAAATGTTAAAGGTAATGCTCTGGATATTTATAATACAAGTTTAAAGAAAGCTAATGTAAGATACATTAAAGTTGTTGCCCACAATATAGGAACATGTCCTAAAGGACACCCGGGAGAGGGTGCGCCGGCCTGGCTATTAATAGATGAAGTTATAGTAGAATAATAGCTCAATATTTATATTAACTTAAAGAAAGTTAGTATAAATATAAGTATAATAAACAGGAAAGCGTACAATATATAATGTTGTATCTGCCCTGACTGTAGTACTGCAAGCCTTCTTAGCGTATTCATAATCCAATAAACCGGACGTTGAATACAATTTATATATATAGTATCCACATGATGTGAAGCAAACGTACGTTCGAGAGGAAAGATTTCTTCTTCGCCTATTTCGGGCATATGCTTGGCAATATTTAGGATAGGTTGCGCCAATTGTCCATAATTATCGGCATATGAAGTTGCTGTATATTGATGCTTGGAAGTAATGGCAGTATAACCACAACCCCAAGTATCACCTATTGTAACAACTTTATTCTTTTGTACTTGTTGCCTAAGGAAAAGAATAAGCAAAGTTATAATAATAAAAACACCACCTACAATACTTATGTTTTGTAAGTTATTAAAGATAGTAATATCTATTGGGACATTAATATTAAATAAAGAAGAAATCATACCAAAGATAGGTTTAAAAAAAACTACAGGTAATAAACCAATTGCAATAATAACCAATGCTATCATATAAAGAGGAAACAACATTCCAAAACCTACTTCTGTAGCATCTTTGGTTTTATCAGTTCGGGCTTCTCCCAAAAAGATAACACCAAAAGCTTTAGTGAAACAAAAAATAGCTAAACCTCCAATCAAAGCAAGGCCAACAATACTTGCAATCATCATTAAAGAAATATTCATACTGCCGCTATTCAAGCCTTTGAACAAACCAAGATAAATGATATACTCCGAAATAAAACCATTGAGCGGTGGGAGTCCGCAAATAGCTAAAGAACCTAAAAGAAAAAGCAATGCCGTTTGAGGCATCTTCTTCATTAGGCCACCTAAGTCTTCAATATGATTAGTATGGCACATCTTATATACAGATCCGGCAGTAAAGAAAAGAAGAGATTTAAATAGAGAATGGTTTAAGATGTGAAGAATTCCACCGGTAAAACCAAGCAAAGCTAATAAGGGTTGGTTAGTTGCAATACCAATCATCCCAAGTCCAATACCAATGCCAATTATGCCGATATTTTCTATACTATGATAAGCAAGCAGCTTCTTTAAGTCATGCTGCATAATAGCCATCATCACGCCAAGTAAACCCGAAACTAATGAGATTACAAGGATAAAAATACCTATCCATAAAGTATTAGTATGAACAAAAGCTAAGACTCTAAGTATTCCATATATCCCAATCTTAATCATAACCCCCGACATTATACCCGAAACATGCGAAGGAGCTGCAGGATGTGCCATCGGCAACCATGTGTGTAAAGGAATAAAGCCGGCTTTGATCCCAAAGCCTGTAAAAAACATCAGGAAGATAACAATATTAGAATGCGATCCGAAATAGTTGTTCAAAGCAGAGAAACTCATCTCACCAGTAGCATTATTAACTATGATAAAAGCGATTAATAAGAATACAAACCCAACGTGCATCTGTACAAGATAACTAATGCCGGTTTTAGGTATCGTTTTAGTCTCCGCATTAAATATGACTAATATAAACGATGAAAGCGACATTAACTCCCACGCCATCAGAAAAGCCACTCCATCCTGAAGCATTAACACAAGCAGCATTGAAATATGAAACCAGATAAAAGCAAAGTAATGTATAGAAAAAGATTGCTTGCTTTTCTTAAGCATAAATTGTTGAAGATAGCCTTTGGAGTATAATAAACCGGTTAATACAGTAAAGTTAATAACAAGAATAAAGAACGCTGAAAGTTTATCAATCACTACTTCGGGATTAGAAGTCCAGAAGTAAACAGGTATTTTAAAAACAACAATATCCCCATTGATAAGAACCAAAACGCAAAACCAAGAAGTAATAAATGTAATTATTAAATTTATTAACAAAGTATAACTATGCTTTATGTTCTTTGGCATGATAAAAACACCAAATGAAGAGACAATAACGCCAATTAAAAAGATTAATACATTCATTTAATTTATGATTAAGAAAGAAAAAGACATTCCTTAAAACCGACTGCAAAGTTAAGTTGTTTTTAATTAATAAACATCTATTTTTATAAATAACATGAAATAGATAGTAAATGACAAATTCGATAAAATATAATTTAAACTCGATAACAAACATATTATCTTCAATATACAAGATATAATTGGTGGTCTTTGAGTCTTTAATATAATTCTTTTGATAAGAAATGTGTCTTTTATATACTTCTTATATATCCCTAAAAAGTAGACTAGCGCTTGTCGGGGGAAGAGTAGCGCTACTCGAGTGAAGACTAGGGCTACTCGAGTGCCGAGTAGAGCTACTCGAGTGCCGAGTAGAGTTCCTCGAGTGCAGAGTAGAGCTTGTCGACTGCTGACTAGCGCTCCTCGTGTGAAGACTAGAGCTCCTAAGGGGAAGAGTAGACCTACTCTGTGTTTTTGCCTTTCTTTTATAGTAATTACCCTATTAAATAAAGATATAACATCTTATAATTTGATTAAAAAACAAAGGGAAAAGAGAATTTCAGACTTCTACCACCATTTTTATAAAACAATGTTTGGTATAAAAAGGAGCTAGAGAATATTTAACGCTATTATTAAACTAAAATGAAAGGCTCCGAGGCAAAGCTTCGAGGAATTCTTTAGATTATGCAATTTAAATGAAGACGTAAATAGCATTCATATACCTTTTTAGTTAAAAACGATTAACAACTAGCCAAAAATAGTTCAAAAATAAATCGCAAAACACTTGACTTTTGTTTTAAAAATGCTTATCATTGCAGCGTGAATTGAGAAAATGGGATAACATAAGGTGTAAAACAATTTCTAAATTTAACAAGTCTTAACTAATTCAATTATTAATTTAATTTAACTCAACATGAGAAGAATTTTACTTTTGTTTGTTATACTCTTTCTAATGAGTATGCAGGTTTTGCAAGCACAAAGGGTGATCACAGGGAGAGTTACTAGTTCGGAAGATGGTAAAAGCATTCCGGGTGTAAATGTAATTATTAAAGGCACCCTGACTGGAGCTACTACGGACGTAGACGGTAAATACCGTATTACCGTTCCTGAAAAATCCGATGTCCTTGTTTTCAAGTTCGTGAGTTTAAAAACTCAGGAAGTTAAAATCGGGACTAAAACCGTTGTTGATGTTGTAATGATGCCCGATGTTATGAACATCGAGGAGGTAGTTGTAACAGCAATCGGTGTAAAAAGGGAGGAAAAGAGTCTTGGCTACTCTGCCACCCAAGTAAACGGTGACGACATTGTAAAAGCAAGAGACCCAAGTGCTCTTAATGCTTTACAAGGGAAAGTCGCCGGTGTAAACATTTCCTCGGCTTCATCAAATCCGGGAGCTTCTACAAGAGTTATTTCCAGAGGTTATTCGTCCTTAACAGGGAGTAATCAGGCTTTGTATGTTGTTGATGGTGTCCCTATCAACAATTCTGCTATCGGAAGCACCGACTTGAATGGAGGCACCGATTTTGGAAATCGTGGTAATGATATCAATCCTGATGACATTGCTAGTATTACATTCCTAAAAGGATCATCTGCTACCATTTTATATGGTTCAAGAGCAGCCAATGGAGTTATTCTTATTACTACTAAAAATGGGAAAGAACTTGTTAAAACAGGAAAGAATAAAGGAGCACAGATTACTTTCACAACATCCTTTATGGCCGAATCTGTTTTAAAACTTCCTACATTCCAAAATGAATTTGGTGAAGGTTTTAATGGAGCACCTGTTTCAATTGAAAACACAAGTTGGGGACCTAAGTTTGATGGTGTTATGAGACCATGGGGTCATGTTGTAGATAACCAACAGCTCATCAAACCTTTTGTTGCATTACCAAATAATGTTAAAGACTTTTTTGATGTAGGTAAGACTTATGATAATTCAATATCTATTTCAAATTCTAATGAGAATTCTAGCTATTTCTTTTCTTATTCTAATATCAATTCTGATGGTATTTTTCCAACTGATGCAGATAGTTACAAAAGGAATACGTTTGCTTTAAGAGGAACAACTAAGCTTGATAATAAGTTTACAAGTTCGGGTTCTGTTTCTTATGTTAAAAAACAAAGTAAATTTGTTCCAACAGGTCAAGAACAATCAGTTTATGATAATATAATGCAAACACCACGTGATATTAGTATAGTTGATCAAAAAGATTATAAAAGTTTATGGTATAATCTTGATAATTATTACAATGGTTATGCAGCTAATCCTTATTATGTTTTAAACGAACATGGTAATCAATTCAACGAAGATCGTATTTTCGGAAATGTTAGCCTTGATTATAAATTTAATAGCTGGTTGAACGCTACCTGGAGAATGGGTACTGATGTTGCCAATTCTCAACTTAAAGAATGGCGTGCTATTACCAAATATACAAGACAAAGCTATGTTGATGATGTAGGAAGAGACAAAGAAAGTAGTTTCTTTTCACGAGAATTTAATAATGATGTATTATTAAATTTCAAAAAAGATATTAACAAAGATATTGAATGTGATGGATTATTAGGATGGACTATTAATCAACGTAATTCTCAGAACAATACTGCTGAGGTTATAGGTTTAAGTATTCCATACTTTTATCAATTGTCAAATAGTGCAAATGCACCTACTGTAACTGAATCAATAAGTCTTAGAAGATTATATGGTTTATATGGTAGTGCCAATTTTGCTTACAAAAAATATTTGTATCTTACTATTAATGCAAGAAACGACTGGTCTTCTACATTACCAACAGAAAACAGATCGTTCTTCTATCCAGGAGCAAATGCAGCATTCATTTTTACAGAAGCTTTTCCCGCAATAACTAAATATATACCTTATGGTAAATTAAGACTTGGTTTGTCTCAATCAGGTAATGATGCCAATCCATATTTAATTTATCCTTCATTTACTCAAGCCAATTTTGCTGATGGTTATAGAGGTTTAGACTGGCCTTTGGCAGGAGTAAATGCAATGACAGTTGGAAATACTATAGGTAATCCAAATTTAAAACCTGAAATAACAACTGGTTTTGAAATAGGAACTGACTTAAGATTCTTTAACAACAGAATAGGAATTGACTTTACGTATTATAGTAAAATTACTAAAGATCTTATTTACCCGGTACCAGTAGCATATTCAAGTGGTTTTGCTTATCAGACAATGAATCTTGGCGAAATATCAAATAAGGGTGTTGAAATACAATTAAAAGGTGTCCCTATTAAGAAAAAGAATTTCAACTGGGAAGTGATAGTTAATTTCTCGAAGAATAATAACTTGCTGGTTAGTTTGAATAACAATTTAACCAAAGTTGATCTGGGAGGAACATCCAGTATAGGATATGTTGCAATTCCCGGACAACCTTTAGGATTATTTGAAGGAACTGTTGCCATGACAGATGGAAATGGTCATGTGGTGGTTGATTCAAAAGGTTTACCTCTAGCTGATCCGGTATTACAAATTCTTAAAGATAAAGCTGGTGATGCTAATTATGCAAGTTCACAATATGATTGGACAGGTGGTATTGTAAATACCCTTTCATACAAAAATTGGTCATTACGTTTTTCTTTTGATATACGTCAGGGTGGTTTAATGTATTCAAGAACCAAAGAAATGATGTACTTTGCAGGAACAGCTCCTGAAACTACTTATAATGATCGTAATCCTTTTATTGTGCCTAATTCGGTTATGCAAGTACTCGATGCAAATGGTAAATTACTAGGTTATACTGAGAATACTGTTCCAATATCTCAAACTAACCAAACGTTTTACCAATATTATGACCAATCTAGAGGTGGAGGTGAATTTAGCAGAGCATTTCTTGTTAGTAAATCATTTATAAAACTAAGAGATGTTGTTATTACTTACACTTTCCCAAAGAAATGGCTTGACAAAACTCCTTTTGGTAATGCTTCTTTAAGCTTTATCGGACGTAATCTTCTTATATTTACTCCATCTAGCAATCATTTCATAGATCCTGAATTAACAACATTCGGTAATGATCTTAATGCTGATTATGGTGAATTTAGCGCAACTCCTACTACTAGAAGCTATGGTGTAAGTTTACGTATTACTTTTTAATTAATTTAAAAATATTTTAATATGAAAAATATATTTAGAACAAGTAAAGGAATAATCTTAATATTATTTATATTCCTTATAGGCTGTCAGAAAGATTATCTTAACGTAAATACTGACCCTAATAACCCTGCCAATTCAACTGTTCAGTTGACTTTTCCTGCAGGTGTTGGTTCTACTGCCTATGTTTTAGGTGGATATTATCAGTTACTTGGAGGCTTTTGGGCTCAACATTGGACTCAAGCAATTGGTGCTTCACAATGGCGTACTATTGATGCTTATTCTTTAAGTTCAAGTGATTTTGATAACAGGCAATGGGGCGAATTGTATTCTGGTGCTCTTAACGATTATAAGTATGTAAGAGACCAATCAAAAGCTACACAAAACTGGAGTTATTATTTAATGGCAACAGTTATGCAAGCTTATACTTATCAATGTTTAGCCGATTTATATGATAAGGTTCCTTTTACGGATGCATTAAATGGTACAACTAGTAATCTTACCCCACATTTTGATAATGGTACAGTAGTATATGATGGTATTATAGCTATGATAAACGAAGCCTTAACTCACGATTATAAAACGTTTAAAAGTCAAACCAATTTAACAGCAACTGCTATCCAGCCTGGTGTTGACGATATAGTGTTTCAAGGCGATATGAATAAATGGGAAAAGTTTGCTAATACTTTAAAACTTAAAATTTACTTACGTCAATGTTATGCTCGTCCTAGTGTAGCTTCGGCAGGTATTCAAAGTTTATATACTAGCAATGCTCCTTTTTTGGATGTTGATGCCAAAATAATGGTTTTTAATAATGCTGAAAACAAACGTAATCCATCTTATGAAACATTTATTGACAAATTAGGAGGAAATATTTCTACAAGTTATACTATTTATAATTATTTATTAACAAATGGTGATCCTCGTTTACCTGCTCTTATTAATAAATGTACATTAAGTCCTCAACATTATGAATGCCTTGCACAAGGAGATTATTTTAATACATCTTATGGTGGCAGTGCAAACATTCAGAATTTATCTACTCCTGTTCTTGCACCTTTAGATCCTGTTTATTTTATAAGTGCTGCAGAAAGTTATTTTCTTCAGTCCGAAGCCATCGAAAGATATAGCTTAACAGGTAATGCTAAAACTATGTACGAATCCGGGATTGATGCAGCGTTTACAAGATTAGGTGTTGCAGGGTCTTCAACTCTTTACAGCGGTACAGGTGTTTATGCTTATCCTTCTGACAGTACTTTCGAAATTAAATTGGAAAGTATTATTACTCAAAAGTGGGTTGCTATGACTAACAATCAAGGATTGGAAGCTTTCTTAGAACAAAGCAGAACTCATTATCCTAAGGTAAGTAGTGTGCCAGCTACAGATACTACTTATGTTGCCGGACAATTTACGCTATCAGTTAATAGTGCCACAGGGACTTTATTTCCTAAACGATTATTATTCCCTGATTCCGAAAGAAGGAGAAATCCAAATACTCCACCTTTGCAATTAATTTATGTGAAAGTTTGGTGGGATGTAAAACCGTAATTTTTAAATTTCAAATTTAATTAAAATGAAAAATAATAAATTCATAATATTATTCGCCCTTCTAACTATAGTCATTACAATGAATAATTGTACTAAAGACAGTGAAGGGGTTTCAAAAGTAACAACTTATGCAGTTCTTACTATGAAAGGTTCAACAGATACAGTAATTGCAACAGGAACAACATGGACAGACCCGGGGATAATTGTTAGCACAGGAGATCCTTATACAATTTCTGGAACTGTTACCACCGGAACTCCCGGTAGGTATCCACTTGTTTATAATGCTAAAAATGTAGATGGTTTTGCTTCACAAATTACTCGTGTAGTATGGGTAGTAGGTGTAACAGGTTCTGCAACTTCTCATTTCGAAGGAACTTACACAGGAGGCAGAGGCACGTTGTATTCAAGAGATATAGGCGACGGAAGTGTTACTCTTAAAAAGACGTCTATTCCCGGTGTATATTATTGTACTGACATGTTTGCCAGATTTTATGAAGTCTATAGGGGATATGGAACAGACTATCGTTGTCCGGGCATAATAAGGGTTAATGCTGATAGCACTATTGACAATGCTTCAATAAATTTCCCTTCTCCTTGGGCTCCTGCTTATATAACAGCAGGTACTGCTTCAATTAATTCATTAGGTAAATTTACTTATGGAATTAGTTTTACTGATGGAACATCTGTTGCAACTCCATTTTTCTTAGAATGGAATCCTTAATCTTCAATTAATGTTTTTAATATTTAAAAAATTAGAACAATGAAAAAGAAAATAATTTTAAGCATTATTTCAATAGTTGCCTTTATAGTTATACTTTCTTGTCAGAAAGCTGATAAATATAAGGACTATCAGAGCTTCTCAACTGCATATCCCGTTTGTGGCGATTATATTGTTAACTGGTATCAAGGTGGTGCATTGGTAATTCCGGGGACTACTGTTTTATCTGTTTATAATACTTCAACCGATGCTACTAAAATATGGATTGATGACAATGGGCAGTTTTGGAATTTCAAAACAAAAGCCAATCTAAGTGGTACTTCTTTTAGTGTTAATAAAGGTATAGAGGTAAATCTCGGAGACACTACTACTATTACTAACGGTAGTGTAAGTGGAGATGCAATTTATCTGGAACTAAAATGGAGCACTGACCCAACAAATACTTATGTTTGTAAAGGGACACGCAGAACCGGTAGAGAATAATAATATTCTCAATTATTAAAAATAAGAAAGGCTACCTTTATCGGGTAGCCTTTTTTATTTTAATACATCTCCAAGGTTTCAGAGCATGTCATTGGTCGCTGAGCGGAGGTGCTATTTTCCGTAATTTGTAATTCGTAATTCGTAATTGACTTCTACTCCTTTACCAACTTCCAATACTGCCTTTTACCATCTTTAGTTATGATAACCATAAAGTAAGTACCTTTGCTTGCTGCCTGCATACTTATTTCATTATGCTGTTGTAAAGCCTCTTTATTTAAAAAGAGTTTACCTGTACCATCGTAAATCTTAAGACTACTTCCTTCATAGTTTGCTGTACCTGTAAATTGCACATTTACTATCTCATTTACAGGATTAGGAAATACTTTAACAGTACCACCCTCTATAACTTCTGAAGCAACAGAGCTTAAAGATGCATTTGTTTCGGCAATTGCTTCAATATTAGCATTACCACCATCAGTTTTTATATTATCTGTAGCTATTAGTTGTTTTATCTCTTTAGCCACAGTAGTAGTATCGCTTTTATCTACAGGTTTTGGAGTTTTATTCTCTGTTACCACTATTGTTCTTAGCACTCTGTTACCAGAACCATCATAATTATAATAAATGGTTCTAGTGCTGTTATTTTGTGCTTGTAGTGCTCCTAATCCTATTATTAGCAGCACTATTATTCCAATTGATCTTATTATTTTCATTTCTTTAATTTTTAATATTAATTATTATATTGTTTTCATACCTCTCCTTTGGAGAGGATTTAGGTGAGGTTTTGCCCCTGTGCTGTTCCTAATCCTATTATTAGTAGCACTATAATTCCAATTATTTTTATTGTTTTCAATGTATTATTTTTTTAAGTATGAATTAAAATAATTATTTTGATAAAATTGCACCAAGTCCGAAAGCAATAATTATTGATAAAAAGATAAAAGCCCAAAAATAAATTTTCCCTTTTGATTTCCTTTTTAATGATAAAGTGTCATATTTTTTTAAAACAATCTCTCGTCTTTTAAAAAAGTAAAAAAAGTTAAAAAATAAAAATCCAATAAAAAAGAAATTATTGTTTTTATAATCCCACTGCCTATAATATTCATTCCCTTTTAAAAAATGAAATATTAAATAAAAAAACATAGTAATATCTATGGATAGTAAAAGTGTAAAGAGCAAAATAGCAGTAAAATATGGAGTTCTGTTTGTTTTGTTCTTTTTTGTATAATAACACATCCAATAATATAATTCGTTAAGCATAATTTAATTTTGAAATTAATAATTTAAATGATAAATCCATTGCGGTGTTTGATATCTAGTATTATCATTTTGCAAAATTCCTGGATCGAAATTACCGCTTGAACCTGGACAATTGGCAGGTTGAGTTATTGCAAAATAAATAAATCCTACCATTAATGCTGTTCCTCCACTGGCATATATTAAAGCAGCACCTATTATAACATTTGCAGTTGCCATCTCATAATCCGAGCTACTCCCAGTAGTTAGGGCTTTGTTAAAATCATTATAAGCATTTAACGCTAAACAACTCCATCCAACACCTTTTAGAACTGATCCTATTTCCCCAGCAGTTATAGATGCATCATCAGTAAACAAAGTAGAGTATTTAATAACATAATTTTCATTATTATTAGAAAATATAGCTGTCATCATTTGCAAACTTGAAGAACTTGTAGAAATTGCAAAAAACATAGAATAATATGTAGTATAGTTTTTCGGTTCTTCTCCATCACCATCATTACAATCAGAACTGGGTGGAGTATTTACCTGAGTATTACTTTTATCTTCTGTATTATTCCCATTACCTGTCCCTTGTGCTATCATAGCATACAAATTATCCTGTTCAAAATCTAAACGTGCCTGCAAATTATCCATAAAATCACCGGCATTATCATAAAATTGAGCTACATGATTACATGATGGAAGGGAAAAAGTTGTTTGAGTGTGACCATAAATGTAATACCCACTCGGATCTGTGTATTTCAATGGATTATTAAGACAATAACTATATCTGTTGTAGTTTTGTATATTAGCAGGGTCTTGCAATTCAGGGTCAGGGCTTAGTATCCTACCAAGCAAAGGGTCATAACAGCGTCCGTTCATGTTTATAAGTCCAAATGCGTCTAAATGCTCATGTCCTGTAAAGCCACGGCTAAATAGATGTGTAATACCTGTTTCTGCTGCTGTCCAATCGCTAGTACTTCTACGATTACCCCAAGCATCAAAACTATAGCTGTCAACCACAGCTCCGCTGCTATTGCTTACTTTATCAAACGAACCTAAATTATCTTTATGGATGTAATACATAATTTAAAAAATATTATAAATATTTCAATCCTTTTATAATTATAAAATGATGTAAAATCATTACAATAAATAGACCTGGTATTATAAGTAGTATGCAGATTATTGACCACTTCATATATTTTTTTGCTATTTCAGTATATTCATTAATCTCATTAATATCTGTTTGTTCTCTAATCATTTTTTTGAAAATACGATAATCATTAAAATAAAAAGGTATAAAAGGAACATAGTAATTTTTTGATTTTAAAATTTTCCTCATTTTTAAATGATAATAATTTGTTAATTGAGCACATATAAAAAAGATTATAAAATAAATTAGTAACATTATTAGATTTTTTAATAATTGATAAATAGAATTTACAAAATTGTTTTAAATTAGATTTTTACAATAAATTTAAAATGCTATTTCATGAATTTTTTTTAAAATGGAATATTGCATTTAATATTTTAAATGTATCTAAATTATACCAAATAAATGGAGCAAGTATTACAAGAATTATAAAGATTAATGACCAAATAATATATTTTTTGGATAATTTGAAATAATTATTTATTTCATTAATATTATTTTCTTCTCTAATCATTTTTTTGAAGATAAAATAATCATTATAAAAAAAAGATAATAACGAAACATGATAATCTTTTGATCTTAGAATTTTTCTCATATCAAAATGATAATAATTCGCTTTTTGAATAACCATGACTAATATTATAAAATAAATTATGAACATTGTAAACTTTTATTAAAATTAATATCTAAATTGTTTTTTAAAACTATTATTACCATATATTCAACCAATTTGCCCAGTTTATTAATCCATTGGAATATACACTATTTTGCCATGGAGTTTGTCCATTATTAATTGTATTGGATAGACCAAAAGAACCTCCAATACCTGCACCAAGTGAAAAAACAAAACCTCCATATCGAGTTGCGATTTGATCCATCTCTGCCCCATGCTGAATATCTGTAATAAAAGAAAAACTAACAACATCTGGTATATCAACATTAAGTTGAGCACTTCTATTTTCAAAATTTTGAACTTTAAAATCAGTAGGCATTAAATAAAAATTAATACCTACACTTGCATCTAATCCTAAAGCCCAACCATCGGTTTCAAAGTAATAACCATTTCCAGTATTATCAGAAATATACCCCATATCACGCGAATAACCTAAAGGCCCTAGTGCAACTCTTGCACCTATTGAATAACCAGCAAGCCTATAACCCAAAAGATCACATATAAAATCTATATCGTCTTTATTATCATTATATGCTGATATTACATTTGAAGGAGCTCCTCTTAATGGACTACTATCCTCAGGAGGGCTATTAGTACAATCATTACCAGAAGTAGCTACATTTGTATTACTTTTATCCTCCCCATTAAATGGTCCACCTGCACCACTACCCTGAGATTTATTATCGCCCCATATTGGTGAATAATCGCAATATCCACTAGTCATACCCCAAAAATCATTAAAAGAATTATCAAATGTTAAACCATTATCCCAATCCTGCATGTTCCGTCCACCAACTATTTCACCCCAATGATCATTAGGTGAGTCTCCAAAATGTTTATACCCACTCGGATCGGTATATTTCAAAGGATTATTAAGACAATAACTATATCTGTTATAGTTTTGTATATTTGAAGGGTCTTGTAAGTCAGGGTCGGGGCTTAGTATTCGTCCTAATAAAGGATCATAACAGCGTCCGTTCATGTTTATAAGTCCGAATTCATCTAAATGTTCATGTCCTGTAAAACCACGAGTGAACAAATGATTATTAGTTGTAGTAGAACTCTCTGCTGCTGTCCAGTCAGTAACACTTCTCCGGTTACCCCAAGCATCAAAGCTGTAACTATCAACCACAGTTCCACTGTTGTTGGTAACTTTATCAAAAGAACCTAAGTTGTCCTTATGGATATAATACATAGCATTTGTAGTATTAGACCCTAAACCGGATATCCGATAAATAGCCGCCACTCCATCTCCACCATATATATAATAGTCCTTTTTAATTCCGCTTGTTGTATTTAGTTCTTCTTCATAATTACCAAAAGCATAATATTTGGTAGATGTTACATTACCATTAAGTTTATACATGGTTTTTCTCCTTCCATAATCTGCTCCATATACAAAACCCAATTCTTTAGCATTGCCCCCATCTTCATCAGCTGTTGTTATTTTTCGTACTTTATTAAATGTGGTATACAATATATTCTGTGGTGTAGTAATGGTATTTGGATTGTTGATAATTTGATTAATTTGATATGGAGATGCAAATACCGGCGGATCAGGATTGTTTGGATCATTAGCAACGCCATAAGTCATATCTCCAACACCAGACTTATTGGTAATATTACCAAAATCATCATAAGCCATCACTTTTGAAGTATAAGTAGTTTGAGATGCATTAGGAAACGTTTGTATTTCAGTTAAGCGGTTTAAATTGTCGTAAGTAAATAAATCCTGTTGGTTGCTGAGTACATCTTTTCTTTGAGTTATATTATACAGATCGTCATACTGATATTGTAAATTTTGTATTGAAGTTTGCGTGGAAGATGTACCTGTTTTAATTTGATTTAGCATTCCTGTATACTGATCAAAAACTTTATTGGTTTGCAAACCGTTGCCCAAGTTATACTGAGTGATATTACCAAAATTGTCTTTGGTTTTTGCTTCCCATATTGTTAATGCAACATTTTGCCCATCCATTTTGTTTACCTGATAAAGTTGTCCGTTTTTATACGTTTGCTGTATAATTAAGTTACTACCCGGATAAGTTAATGTATTTAACCTTCCATAAGCATCATAAGTATAACTTTCGGTATATGTTTTATCACCTGCTATGCTTTTTGTAAGAGTTGATAATCTACCTAAATAATCATAACTATACACATCCGATACAGTTCCCGAACCGTTAAATGTATTACTCCATGTAGTACTTACTGATAGCAATTTACCAAAAGTTGTAATATGAGAATCATCATTATTATTGCCATAAGTATAAGTAGTAGTTTCAAAATTTGTGGCAGACGGATCATTAGATGAAACAACTGTACGTGATATCACACGACCCAAGTTATCATAGTCATATTTAGTTATGGTGTCTCTTCCATTAGTTTCAGACCTTAATTGATCGTAAGCATCATAAGTTGATGCAATAGTGCCTAAACTCATATCCACAAGCTTTTTACGTTTACCATGGAAGTTATACTCCATTCCATTATGATAATCATAATTATCGGGCGATCCTTGTGGTGGATTACCACCAAGAGGAGCACCAATGCCATTAGTCCAAGTGTCGGTTAATCTTCCCATCAGATCGTAGGTGTAATTAATTGTTTTACCAATATTATTTGTCACACTTACTACTTGTCCAAAAGCATTTGTTTTAGTTATATTCGTTTGAGTTTGCGAATTTTTTCCGCTTACGACAGTAGCGGTTAAATCAATATCATTATATGTAATATTGCTTGTAGTACCTGCTGTACCCCCTGTTCCATCAGGTATTATTTGTTGCGTTTTCCTACCTAAGTAGTCATAAGCAAAGGTAGTATATTGAGGTGTTGTGTTTTCAAAATAAGGCAAAGATGCTTGCGAAACTTGTCCTTTTGCATTATAAGTAACTTTCGAAGATATTGTTTCACCATTCAGACTAACAGATTGTGTTTGCACGCTACGGTTTAAAGCATCATAATACGTAACTACATCGGGATTCCCTTTTATTGTAGCATCAATAGTATTTGTGTTCTTAACAGTTACTTTATACATTGCATTGGTGGGATCATTTCCGTTTGCCCATTCGTAAGAAATAAGTTCTATAGTATGATCAGGATAAATGGTTTTAATTTTCCTACCCAGTTTATCATATTCATAATTGGTAACCAAGCCATTTTGATCAGTACTTTGTGTTAAATTCCCAAATTTAGGTTCATTTGTAAAAGTTGTAGTGTACGAAGTAGTACCATCTAGAAATTTAGATTGTGATGTTATAAATCTTCCATTATCATCGTAACTTATAACTTCTTCTCTATCGGTAAGGTTATAAGGATTTAAAGTTGGTGGATGTATAATAACTTTTCTAGGATAACCGAATGGATTATAGTCTGTATATTCTGTTTTTATATTAAAGGTATCATTACTTGCATCCATCTGCATATATTTTAAATTCCCGTTATCGTAGTAGGTATAAGTTTTAGTTCTGATATAAGTATAAGTATATGGAGGACCATTCATATAAGCGGGTTGTTCAGGAGGACCTCTTTTTATTGTATCCGACGAAACCTGAGAGTTTGGAAACCAAGGAGCATAAATAGGTGCGACAGGATTTGTGATTGTAGCTGTTACAGAAACTGAATTATCAAAATAAATTATCTTTACCGGAGGATATAAAACCCAATCCCAAGTCTGGTTATAATTATTACGTTCAATATCTGTATATGTACCACCACTAAAGTCCCATTTATTTAAATTTAGATAATCATAACTATAGTCATAGTTATAATTACCGGATTCCTTTGATGTTTCAAAATAGCCCCAATAAAAATCATCTTTTATTATTACCCATAATGAACTTGTATTATCATAAGCGTATGACCTATTTTCATATACAATATGTTTTTTGTGGTTTCCTATATAATCATAAATCAAAGTAAGTTTTGCTCCCGAAATATCATTTTGTTTACTTATACTATCAAATTCAGTCCTGTTATTAAATTCCCTTAATCCATAATAAGTATAGTTTTCGTTGGATATTGTTGTGTTGGTATTATCAATGAACTTTAAGTTAGATACTGCATAATAGTTAGCGGGAATCGTACTTACTTTACCTTCACTTGTTGATATATCGTTATAATTATTTTTATAAACTACATTATTAGTAAGAGGTTTAAAAGTAAAACGATACTGATTATTATAGCCATCATAAATTGATTTTACATAAGCGGAGTTGTCAAACATCTGAAAATATTGCAAATTAACATCTTTATAAGTACTATTACTAACTTGCAACAGATCTTTTTTGCCGTCGCCGTTAAAATCAGCAAACAAACTAACTGATTTATATTCGTTAGTTGTAGTTACGTTTGATATTTTTCTAAAACTATCTGAATTGCTAAGATACATATTGATACTTCCATCCAAATTGGTTTCCAACAAGTCATCTTTGCCATCCTCATTCAAATCTACAACTGTATATTTACTGTCCCCACTACCTGTTATTGCAGTTATAATAGATGCAGTGTCGGTAAATCCTGTACCTGTTGCATAATATACTTGCCAGTTATTATCAGTTCTAACAATAATATCAGTTTTGCCGTCACCGTTAAAATCTCCTGTATAAAACGCATCATTTAAAGTAGGAAATTTACCACCTGATATTAGTGTAAATTCATTATCCTTTAATTCAAATATTCTATATTGATCAATAAAAACAAACATTAAATTAGTTTTTGCATTATTCCCAAAATGAATAAGTTTAACTTTATATTCCTGAGTCCAAAATGTTGGTAATATTACATAATTTGAATCTTTACCATTCATTATTATTTTGTCGATCGCATCATAAGCACCATTGTTGGAAATAGAAATAAGGTCAGTTTTTCCATTACCATCAAAATCTACCTTTATATTTTCGGGCGTCATAAAATGCGAATTAGTATTACCTGACATTGGTGGAGTAGCCATAATTTTGTTAGTCGTAATTAAAGTAGTGTCATTAAATCTATATACATAATTACTATCGCCAGCCGATTTCAAAATAATTTCATCTCTACCGTCCCCATTAATATCACTAGCCGTAAAACTTACAAATCCGTTAAAATCTGAATTCATATAAATACTGTCCGATTTAACAAATGCAGTACTCGAATCTGTATTAGCCGACAAATACATCATACACCTTGTTAAATTAAATACTCCACTACTATCATTTTCTCCTTCAGCTACTAAAATATCTGATTTGCCATCTCCGTTAAAATCACCTGTACAGTATTTATGTGTCTTGTTTTTATTCATACCATTCAAATCAAAATCAAATTGCGAACCCGTAACTTCATAATTACTTGCAACATCATCCCATATTATTTTTGTAGAATTTATAGTAGTTTCGTCAACTTTACGTTTTATGTTATACAACTTTATTTTGTTTAAATGAGTGTCAAAATAATAATCAAAATCATATTGATCTCTAAACGCATCCTCGGCATATATTTTTATTGTTTTTAGCACCAAATTATTACTAACCTTTACATCATTTTGAAAATTAAAATCAGTGCCGTTTTTAATCTCATAATAAAATTGCACTTTATTGTAAGGAATAAGATTATTATTATAGTTACCTGTATAATTAATAGATTCAATAACGTTTTCATTATTCATGTTCGTATAGTTAAACAGCATATAATTACCAAATCTGTCAGTAACCTTATTTATCTTCCATACAAGCACCGGCAAACCTGTTGTATTGGGCATCCTCGAGTTGTTTGTATTTCCATATTCCATCACAGTACCGTCAGGAGTAAACACCTCAAACCATGTAGGTCCGTCACTCCCTGTAGAAGTATGAGTAACAATGCTGTCATAAGTCACATCTTCAGTCCTGTATTTAGCACCATCTTCCCCATAAGCTACCGTATTATTTGCCTGAAATATTAATCTGGTACTATCCAGAGCAAAAAAATCATAATCGGTAGTGTTACCATTATTATTAATAGTATATATTTGATTAGTTCGCCTTACAGCCGAAATCCCCATTAAGTCCCATCCTAATCCTAGTTTACCATTACCTATAAGATTATTGTATAAAATCGAAATGTTAGGAACTATACCATGAGTACCCGGAGGTAATGGAATAGGTATTTCATAATTAGCAGCACCCATTTCGTTTACTCCGGCTTTTCCCGGAATAGTAGCAACAGGAAGACTTTTATCAATTGTAATATTAGTTGTAGGTACAGGATTAGTTAACGTATAACCCGGATTAAGTATAATACTTTCCCTAATCTTTGCATCAAAAGTATTGTTAGTAGTAGCTTTAAAATCAAAACCGGGTAATAGATTTATATAATCTCTGGCAATATACACACCAGTATCAGGTGTCTTATTTAGATTAAAAAAAGCACTATATTGTTGCGAAAATACATTGTTGTTGAGTAACCCAAAAAGCAACAACACTAAAAAGTAACACCTTGAATTTACAAACTTGTAAAAACCAGGCTCCTCTCCTTTAAGGAGAGGCAGGGGTGAGGTAATATTCTTTTTCATTTTATGTAATTTTTTAATTAAACCATTAAATGAAATTACTTCTTTGTGTTTTCAATTGCATCAACACGATTCTTTAATACATCGTTTTCCTTTTTCAGATTGTCATTTTCTTTTTTCAGTTCTATCAAATAAAGGCTTATCTCCTCAACTTTCTTTAAAAGTATCGTTTGCATATCTCCTACATTTACACCTTTATCTATAGCTTCTTTCTCTGTTGGTACATCAGGTAAATGATTATTAACTTTTATGTACTGTTCAAGTTGTCCCAAACTCATTAAATTATAATTCTTACCGAAAACATAATCAGCCCACACATTTACTCTTATATCTACTTCTCTTGCCCTTACTTTGCCGTCTATTAGTATTAATGTATTATTAGCAGAATCCGGCATCCATCTTAAAGCAATGTTTTCATCCTTTCCGTTTCTGATACCCAAAGCACCACCATTAAAACCATACACTACAGTACCACCACCAATATCTTTCCCAGAAAATAGTTTTGTAGAAGTTACTAAATCATAAGGATACCAAGTATTTTGATGAAGTGTTGGTCCGTAAAAACCTATTCCACTATTAAAGTTGGTGTCCAGATAAACATCTTTTTGATAAAGAGATAAATCACCAATTATATCTAAACTTGATTTTGGGTCTTTAACTCCAATTCCTACGTTTCCTGATGCATCAATACGAATACCTGAAGGTTTTGAACCAGCAGTATACCCTTCAGGTTGTTGTGGTGCAATTACAAATCCGCTTGTGCTATTAAGTACTTCATAATCTGAAAATCCACCATGATAATCTGTCCAGATAATACTAAAATCATTCTCTTTAACAATTTCATTATAAGCATTTTCAGAATTTTTGGTAATAAAATCCATTTCAGCAAGAAAATTCTGTTCTGAATCTAATTCCACAAAAGTTGCAAGAGGCTGTACATAAGGATATGATGTTGTTTGTGCCCCAACAAAAAATGGTGCAAAAGATTGATCAGTACCACCAATTCCAAACCATCCATTAGTAGTAATATTCATGATGTTTTTTAATCCACTATTAAAATCACCCAAAGCACCATTAAAAACATTAAAACCTAAAACACCATCGCCGTTAATACCAAAATTAATGTTTGATAAACTGATATTACCACCTCTCAAAATCATATTCCCATTAACATCAAGCGTTGTTAAAGGATTTACTACACCAATTCCAACATTTCCAGCATTATAAAAAATACTGCTGTCGCCAGTATTTAAATGCCAGTTTGCAAATTGTGAAAATACTTTTCCACTAAATAAAACGATACATACAAATGTGATTGTAATTGATTGTTTAAAATAATTTTTCTTCATTGTTTTTAGATTTTTTAATTTATAATTATTTTTTGCGGCAAAGATACATCATGTTAGTAAAAAAACATTGGGCGAGGACGAAAAAAGGGCGAAAAAGTGGCGAATTTAAAACTCGAAAAGCTATATAGTTGAAAATATGACATCTAAAAATCAACTTCTAAATTCGCAATTGCGAGTTTTGAAAAAAACAAACCAAAATCAAAAAATTCGCAATTGCGAATTTGCTATAATACTATCTTAATAAAAGAATTTCAGGTAG
>JBAXLO010000017.1:0-34630 GCA_037134755.1 Bacteroidota bacterium
CCTATTTAGGACAATGTTATATTTGTATATTAATAAAAAACCAATAATAAATTATTTTACATGCTATATGTGAGCGAGATATAGAATTAATTAATAAGAAAGTTTTTATGGTATAAGTATTGTTTATAATAATTGTTATTCTATAAATTATATATTGTATAGAATGATTTTATGTATGTATAAACTTAGTTTTGCTTTGTAAATATATAAGCAAAATAATTAATATATATACATAGATTTAAAATTTATAATAGATTATTGTGTCTATTAAATAAAACTATATTGATATGAAGAAAATAATTTTGCTTTTATTAGGATTAGTAATTTTCTATTCCTTTGATAATGCTAATGCTCAAGTTGCTAAAAACAAGATAGCAGGAGTTTGTTTTAGAGTTGATGACAATCAATCAATTTCAAATTGGAATGACTATGCTGCCTTATTTAGCAAGTATAATTTTAATTTTTGTTTGTCCCAAAATCTGGATTTAAAATTATCAGACACAGCATATCTTAATTTGATTAGAAATCTAACACAACATGGCAATGAGATGTTAGATCATACTCCTTCACATAGTATGGTTTATATAATAATGAAGAATTATTCTGATACGATTGCGTACTCTGGAAATCCTTATGTTCATCATATTACTGGTAAAAAAGTATGTCTTGCTCAAGGTAATATTGTAAATACAACAATGGGTAATGGTCTAGTTGATTTAGTTAATGGCAACATGCTGATAAGTCATAATAATGGTGCGTTTAAAGTAATGGGGACTAATTCAAACCCCTATATTTTTGGTACTTATTTAAGTGGACTTAACAATATTTTTACTTTATATAAAGTTATGAATTTAAACCCCAATGATCCCGATACTATAATTATTAGATCCTATTGGGACGAAAATTTAACGTTGCCTAATTACTCAAATATGACTTTTACTAAACTAAATCAATATGATGTTAAGATTCCAAATGAAATAACACAGATGCTTGCTCAAAGAACGAAAGATGATGCCATTGCTAATAATTTGCCAATTCCCAAAACAATAATTTTACCTGGAGGTCCTTACCCTACGCTTTATGAAAATGATAAAAAAGAGGTATGGGGAGATTTATTTAATTATACTTCGGGAAGTTCTCAATATGATATGTCATTAAAATGTTACAATGAGTATGATCCATTAAAATTAAAGAGATGGGGTGTAACTTGGGGGGACTTTTATGAAGAAAGCACTACATTTAGCATGATTAAAACTACTATTGCTGATAAAATTGCAAGACACTGTGTTCAAATTGGACAAAGTCATTTCTTTAATTTGCTAGGTGGTTGGTCTGGCTATATTAGCAGAATGGATTCATTACTTGGCTGGCTCAATGATAATAATATTCCTGTAAAGACCTATAAACAGTGGACTGCTATTTTATTTGATAGCATACCTAATCCATATACTAATGTTTTTCCTTCGCTTGGAGTTGATTTAGATAAAAATGGTTTACCGGATGGTTATTCAAATTGTAATATTGATAATTCAGATGGTGTAAGTGCAAGTAATTATAAATGTGCTTCTATTAATGGTCTTGGAAATTTATTTTCAGTACAGCTCCTTGCTGGAGTAGAAAAAGGGATGAATAATTTCACTGCTTATACAAAAGGTGCTCCTGGAGATTCAATTCAAATTATTTTCTCTTACTATGGTAATCCTATATGGTATATTAAAAAGATTCCGGCAGATCAACCAAATTGGACAAAATATACTTTGCAATATAATATTCCTGACAGTGTAACATTAGTCTCTGTTTTTTCTTATGTGTCAGATTATATTTCAGGAACTGTTAAGATTAGTGGAATGGAGTTGCTAAAATATTCTAAACTTAAACTTAATACTATAACAGGGCAAAAGATAAATACTAATAATTCCTTTGAATCGATAGACTTAAATGCAGCAATAATTGACTCTTTATATTTATCTCATGACATTCATTTTAGTCATGGAAATTCTAACAACCTTACTTTTAATATTGATAATAATAATATTTTGTCAATAAATAAAATCAATCCTTTTTGGATTGGAAAAGATTCAGTACTTATTACCGGAACTAATCCTGATAATTCCTCGGATAGTGTGTATGTAACATTTGAAGCTGTGCAACCGGAAATTTGTTATGGAGATAATATCAATTTATCTTTTGATCCTACTGCAAGTGTTATATGGTCTTCTCAGCCTGTTGATATTTCTATGACAGATGTTAACAATAATAATCAAGTAGTATATCCAAAAGAAAGTACTACCTATTTTGCAAATGTTGTTACTCAATCAGGAGATACTAACCTATATCAAATAAATGTAATAGTCCATCAAACACCAACTGCTATTGCTGGCAATAATTTGGCTGTTTGTTATAATGATACTATTAAACTATCTGCAATTGGGGGAGTGCAATATTCATGGAATAATAGTGTCAAACAGGATGAGTTTTTTCAGGCAATTAATCAAGGGTATTATACTGTTAAAGTAACAGATGAACATGGTTGTTCAGCTAATGATAGTTTATATTTAACAGTTTATCCTATTCCAAATGTTGGAGATTTTGATGCAATATCTTCTATTTGTTATAATAGTTCTTCCTTAATAAAAGTTAATAACACAAGTGGTGCAATAAACTGGCAGGTATTAAATGAAAATCAATGGTATGATATTTCAGATGCTAATCTTTCTACTTATACTACACCTTTGTTAGCAACAAATACAGTTTATAGAATAAAAGCAAGTAATACCAATTGTACTGTTTATTCTGAACAACCCCTAACTGTTGTTGTAAATCCTATTATTACAGCAGGATACATCAGCAGTGCTTCGCAGGTTTGCACCGGATCTCCTGCAACTATTATTATTAATGGAAATAATGGAAACGTTGAATGGCAAGCATCAATTGATGGTGTAAATGATTGGAATCCCATTGGAAATACTGATCGAAATGCAACTACTTTTAATACTTCTCCTGTTTATAATAATACTTATTATAGAGCTAGAGTATATATTAATAATTGTGGTGAAGCTTACACTAATATTATTAGTGTAACAACTAAGCAGCCATCTATTGGAGGTAATATGACATTGGTTTCGCCTATATGCATTGGCAGCAATAGTAATTTGCAATTAAATGCTTATACAAGAAATATACAATGGCAGTCTTCTTATGATAAAGGAAATACATGGTCAAATATAATAACTGCTACTTTGCCTCAGTTTACGACATCATCATTAACAAAAACAACATATTTCAGAGCTAAAGTTATCTATCAGGATTGCCCTTTATCTTACTCAAATATAGATTCTGTTTTAGTAGATAGCCTTTCAATTGGAGGCTTATTATCAGGAGCCATCACAATATGTCAGGGGAACAATGCAACAATAACTTTATCTAACTACAAAGGTTCTATTCAATGGCAACAATCTATTGATAGCCTCAACTGGCAAACAGCAACAGGATTCCCATCTAACAATACATTTAATACAGGAAGTCTAAGTGCATCAACTTATTTCAGAGCTGCTGTTACTAATGGAAGTTGTCAGACATCTATAAGTAATACTATTAAAATTAAAGTTGATTCAATGTCAACCGGTGGGTATGCATTAGCTAATTCGCCTGTTTGTTATGGTGATCCAACTACTGTTTCTTTAAATGCTTATTATGGCAACATTCAATGGCAAATTTCATGGGATAATGCAACTACCTGGACAAATATTTCAACATCTAATATTAGTGGAAAGACCTCTCTGTTGAATCTTCCAAATCAAACATTAACACAATTATATAGAGCCACAGTTAAGAATGGCGTTTGTCCTGCTGTTTATTCAGTTTATGACACTGTTGTAGTAAATTATCATTCATTAGGAGGCACTGTTTTAACTGTTGTTCCAATTTGTCAGGGTAAGACTGCTAATTGTTATCTATATAATTATTTAGGGAGCATTCAATGGCAACAATCTCTTGATACTATTAGTTGGAACGACGTGACTTCGGGAGCTAATGCTACAACATCGACTTACACAACTCCGGTACTAAATAATACTATGTATTACAGGGCTAGACTTACTAATGGAGTCTGTCCGACAGTTTATTCTACTTTTAAACCGGTTGTTGTTAACCCTTTTGTTGCCCCAACTGTCACAATAAATACGATTATTGGAAACAATCCTCAATATATTCCTGCTGATTCTATCGCATTTAATGCAACTATTACTGATGGAGGAACTACACCTGTTTATAAATGGCTAAAGAACAACTCAACTATTGGCACAAACAGTGCAATTTTTAAGTATCTTCCTACTGATAATGATCAGATAAAATGCCAGCTTACGTCAAATGCTTCCTGTTTGTCAACAACCGGTGCTACTTCCAATAGTATTAATATGATTGTTAATAATAACCCCTCTGCAATTACCGGGACTTTAGACGCTGTTACTCCTATTTGTTACAATTCTAATGCATTGCTTCATGTTTCTAATTGTATAGGGAACATTCAATGGCAGCTATTAACGGGTGCTACGTGGGCTGACATACCTAATGCTGTTGCTGCGTATTATCAAACTCCTAATTTAACTACTACTACTCAATACAGAGTTGCGGTGAGTTATAATAACTATCCGGTTTATTACTTTAATCCGCTTACAGTTACTGTGTATCCTATTACTACAGGAGGTGTTTTAACTTCAGTTCAAACTGTATGCAGTGGTTCATCTGTTTCCTTAAATTTAAGTGGACATAATGGTGCTATTGAGTGGCAGTCATCAAATGATGGAATAACTAATTGGATTTCTATAGGTACTTCAACTATTGATAATGCTGTTTTGAATACCTCTTCTTTAATAAATAAAACCTATTTCAGAGCTAAAGTAAGAAATGGGAATTGCGACATCGCTTATTCAAATATAGATTCTGTTGCTGTAACTCAATCAACGTTTAATGGAAGTATCAGTGCTGTTTCTCCTGTTTGTTTAGGCACAAATTCTACACTAACTCTTTCCAATTCATATAATAATATGCAATGGCAAACATCTTTTGATAAAGCCATTTGGAATGATATTGCAGGAGCTACAAATCAACAATTAACAACTAATGCACTTACTAAGACAACTTATTTCAGAGCTAAGATAAATACTCTTGAATGTCCTGTTATATATACTACTGTTGACTCTGTGTTGATTGATAGTTTATCATTAGGGGGATTATTATTAGGAAATACTATCATTTGTCAAGGGAGTATTACTACTTTAAATATTTCGAACTACAGAGGTGCAATACAATGGCAGCATTCTACTGATAGCCTCAATTGGTCTGCGGTGGCATTAAACTCCGTTAATAATATGATATATACCGGTTATCTTAACACTACAACCTATTTTAGATCATCTGTTACTAATGCTAGTTGTCAGGCTGCTACTAGTAATATTGTTAAGATAAGTATTGATTCTATGTCAACCGGTGGGTATGCATTAGCTAACTCTCCAGTTTGTTATGGTGATCCAACTACTGTTACATTGAATGCTTATTATGGAAACATTCAATGGCAGATTTCATGGGATAATGGTGCAACCTGGTCAAATATATCAACATCTAATTTAAGTGGAAAGACTCCTGTTTTGAGTCTTACTAATCAAACTTTAACGCAATATTATAGAGCTACAGTTAAGAATGGTGTTTGCCCTATTGTTAATTCTGTTTATGATACTGTTGTGGTAAATTATCATTCATCAGGTGGCACTGTTGTACCTGTTGCTCCTATATGTCAGGGCAAGACTGCTAATTGTTATCTATATAATTATTTAGGGAATATTCAATGGCAACAATCTCTTGATACTATTATCTGGAACGATGTAACTTCGGGAGCTAATGCTACAACATCAACTTACACAACTCCGGTACTAAACAATTCTATGTATTACAGGGCAAGACTTACCAATGGAGTGTGTCCAACTGCTTATTCAACTAATAAGCCTGTTGTTGTTAATCCAACTCTTATTCCCACAGCTATAGCTGCAATTACTAATGGAAGCAATCCTCAAAATTCGCCTGCTGATACGGTTGCATTCAACTTAAGTATAACCAATGGAGGCACTACTCCTGTGTATAAATGGCTAAAGAATAACTCTATAATTGGAACTAACAGTAATGTGTTAAAATACATCCCTACTAACAACGATCAGATTAAATGCCAATTGACATCCAATGCTCTTTGTGCTTCGCCAAGCACGGTTACATCTAATATTATTACCTTGGTTGTCAATAAGCCAAAGTCAGCTATTGTAAATCAAACACATTATAATTATCAAACTGTTTGTTTAACTGATAATCCGTTTACTATATCTGGTTTTACTCTTTGCAGATACAAAGATGTAATTACTACTGATAAAGAGTTGGTCTTTGATCCTCTTAAATATGGTTATGGAACACATGATTTCCTGTGTAATTATTTAGATGAAGGAAAAGGTATTAATGATAGTGTTATCAATAGAATATATGTTATAAACTGTGCACAAGATCATACTGCTACAGCTTTAGATTTCAATATATATCCAAATCCTTGTAGTAATGATTTCAGGATTATTCCACCCACAAATGCTTCGGACTTTACTGTTACTATTAATGATATGAATGGTAATCTTATTTACACTAAATACTTTAAAGATATCAATACAAGTTATAGCGATATAACAATCAATACGGCTACTTACAAATCAGGAGTATATTCTATAAGGGTTGTTAATCAAGATATCAATACTACTAAGAAGCTTATTATTACTAAATAGAATTTTTGTTTCATAATCTATACACCTCGACTTCGATCTGTGACCGCAATAAGGTGGACAGCGAAGTCGAGGTGCATATCCAATAATATTTATTCCCCTTGATGCAGTTTTTCTCTTTCTATCTGAAATTTATCCATATAAATAGTATCTCCCTGGTGAGCTATCATATTAATTAATGCTTCAGCATAAGCAGGATGATTCCTGAACTTTGTATGAATAATTGTTTTGTAAGAGATATTATAAAATAGTAGCCCAAAGCCACCAATAATAATTATTCTTAGCAATGCTTTTTTATAGAACTCCGACTTTGTTTTTAGATATTTATAAACAACTATGATAGCAATTATCAATATTCCATATAATCCATTCAGCAATTCAAATTTAGCTCCCGGATAGGATTGAATCTTAAAGAGTATCCCAATAATTGTTGTTGATAAAACAAATCCTGCACCTATAGTTCCAACTTTTCGTGCAGTACTTATCATTTTCATTGCTTCATTATTAATGATATTCTTAACCTCAATATTATTTAATATAGGATAGCTAAAGATGAAATAAAAAGTAGCAAATGTCCCAAGCACTAGTATAGTAAATACATTACAAAATGGGACATAGAGCAAATTTAAACTAATTGCTATTATGGAAAGAAGTCCAAAAATAAGTTCTGTTTTTTTCATACGGTTTAGTTTTTTAATAATTGTGTAAAGTTACAAACTTTTTAAAATCACAACAAAGATACAATATAATCTTGTTATCACAATATATTTTATCACCTTTGATCTGCAATGTCTGTTTAATTTATTGAAATTAAATATAACAGGTTTTGTTATTTAATAATCTGTATCTTAAGCCAACACTTGCGGATTTAAAAGACCTACTATAACTTTTATATTAAAGCAGGAAATATTTATATTAAAACACCTTATAAATTCCTATTATTTTTCATGTAATCTTCGTGATTTTTTATTATAAAGTGTAATTTGAGTTTCTGTTATTAAATATAATATTCTAAAATAGCTAAATATTCACCTTGTATATTTTTCAATAAAAGTTAAAGGCCTTTAATGTAAATACATCACAAAAATAGTTATGAACAATTGGCGGTTGACAAAGAATTGATAATAAATTCACATCGCCTCTGTGAGGTAGTACCTTTACATCTTTAATTATGGATCCTCATATCCATAATAAATTCACAATCATTAATTGTAATAATAGTTTTTCTGGCTAGAAAATTGAGGGTAGGAAAACGAAAGTAAAATTAATAATAATGTTAACATTAGACAGGATTATTGACAATCCTTTTTTAGCGCTTAAAACTTTTGGCCGCGATAAAGTGCAGGCCTATCTTCTTTATCATTTGGTAGCCATGATTACCATGTTGCCCACAATGCCGGAGCTTTCGCCACTAATTACACTTACACAGGACATCTACGACGATATGTTTATCAATGTAAGTGATAAATATTCGAAAGTTAAAAAACGTATAGCTAAAACATCTGAGGTTGATGTTGCTATAAAAGAATTTAAAGTTGCTGCACGTACAACTTTCGCCAGAGTTGTTGATAAACTTCACGTAGGTAGCCCAATTTATAATGAGCTGTTTGGTGATGGAATGAAGACCTATAATAATATGATTAAGGAGAATGCCGAAACGGTTATGACATTTTTGAAAGATGGGGTAACAACTTATGTGACTGAAATTGGAGTTGATATCAAAACTTTAGTTGAAAATGCTTATGCTAAATACCAAGCTGCACGCACAGCTCAATCAGGTTTTAAAACACAAATAAGATCTAACAACCCTCTTTATGATGACAATTTAGATTTGATGATCGTACAGTTGTACGGAAATCTACATACTATTTGCTCAAAAAATGAGAAGAACCCTTCAGTTGCAAAAGGATTTTTCGAGCAGTCGTTATTAGAAACACCTAGCCATCATAAAGGCAAAAACAATAATGGGCCATGGGTTATTGCTATCCCGGTAGATTCGCAGATGGATACAGGTCTGTCTTATGCACTTGGACAGGTAATTACTTTGGAAGTTTTAACTGATAATCCTGTAGATTTTATGGGAGCTATTACGGCAACCGAACTTTTGCAACCAAGTAGCAGGTCTATTGGTGGTAAATCGAAAGTTAAAGCTGCCAGTGAAGAAATAGGTTGTCCTCAAAATAAATTTCTTATAGTAGGCAACAAAGATCCTGAACTAATCGCTTTAGTCCGAATTACAATCGAATAAAGATATATAAGACCATAAATTCAAAATATAGCAAATAAAGAGGTTTGTTGCATCCTGACTTTTCAGGATGCAATAAATCATGTGATTTTCTTCATTCTGAAAACTCAGATAGACGGAAATCTCTTGGTTTGCCACTACCTCGCAAGTCAGGATGCTACCATGCGAGTGGTTTGTTATACCCCGAGGTTTTAGGGTAACGACAAATCAGTTGGTTTGTCGTTACCTGACTTGTGGGGATGAAGGAAATAAATGGTTGGTAGCATACCCAACTTTCAGGGATGCTACAAATCTCTTGATTGGTCGTTACCTCACAACTCGTGTAGTAACAAATCAGTTGGTTTGTCGTTCCCTGACTTCTCAGGTAGTAACAAAGCAACTGATTGGTGGCATACCCAACACCACGGTATGTCACAAATCAACTGATTTGCCCACTTTGGAAAATAAAAGATACTGCAAAACAGCTGTTATTCCTACAAAGTAGCAAAAAAGGGGTAGGTTTTAAGAGGGGGTTTATATGGGTTATTTTAATAAAAAGGAAGAAAAGTAATACTAGGTAGATTATAAATTGTATTTTTGTTGAAAAAAATAATGAAATGAAATGAGAAAACAAATTAGATCAACACTAATTTTTATAATATTAGTTATAATTCTGTTTAGCTGCAACAGACAGAATAATAAAAATTCTTTTTCTGCAAAAAATAGTTCTAATCAAAAAGAAATTAAACAAGCAGATAAGAATGAGAAGATATTTAATTCGCTAGATAGTAAAGAAGTATTAGGGAAATTATATGACAATCCTATTTTTGATTCGAATGGTGTGGCGATATGGACACCAAATTTTGAAGAGAAAATGCATTACCATGTTTCTTATGATGGGAAATGCCATACAACTTTAGATACTATTATGTATTTTGTTAATAGTAGAGGCATGAAATGTGCAGTAGCTATTCTATCAACATATTTTAATGGTTCAAATAATATTGATAGTACTATAGGAATTGGTGGTGACTGTCATTTTTGCAGTGTTCCAATTGGTGTTGCTCTTTTTTCGCAAGAAGATAATGGCAAATGGGAATTATACAGATTTGATAAGCAACTGGCTTCACTTGGGTACTTTGGCATCTATAAAACAGGTAGAGAAGATGCAGGTAAAATTTGTTTAAAAGAAATAGGAGATAAATGGACATGTCTGTCATTAAAAGAAGGAGTAGGTGGCAGCAGCGGTGCTTCGTGGGGTTATGAAATGTTTTATAATATTGAAATGTTTTATTTAAATACTCAAAGAGGAGAAAAAGATGATATACACGAAGGATGGCCAACAGAGAAATGTATGTTGTGTTATAATTATCTAAGTTCATACTATAATGAAGAAGAGAAGAAAGATAATTTTTCAAACACTACTGAGATGAAAATTATAAAGAAGAAAAAAGATTATTATGATATAGATTTAATAGAAACCAAAAATGGTAAAAAGAAAGTAAAACATCTTTACTTTTCAGAGATATTTAGCAAATTTATTGAAAAGTAATAATAGAAATACCTGTCAGTAGGATCTGACAGGTATAGAATAAAATTTAAACTGTAATTTTTAATTCGTAATTCGTAATTGATTTCAACTCCAGGCACTCCAAACTTCAAATTCTGGGCACTATTGTTTTTATAAATCACCCAATCGCAAAATCACTAAATACTCTAGCTCTCTTTTCTTTTTAGATCTTTTGCTTTATCCTGAAGATCTTGTTCATACTCATTAGTAGGAATCATTTCCAGATAATGAGGAGTGGCAACAGTGTGCTCATTAACATGAACAAAGGTTATAAAACCACTAACAAGTACTGTGGGATCGTTGATTACATTTACTTCAATGTTAGTAACGCAGCTGGTACGACCGGCATAAACAAAACGACTGGTGTAACAAACAGTTTGTCCCAAACGTAGAGGACTTCTGAAAGTCATTCCATGTATTTTAAAACAAATTAGATTGTTAGGATCTAGTTCGGCAGCAGCAGCAATAAAACCGGCTTCAACAAACCATTCGGCACTACGGCCAGCAAATAAAGAGCCATGATGGTTCAAATCTTCACTTTTAATCAAGTGATAAGTTGTAAATGTGTAAATATCTTTTTTTGTTATCATTTGTTAAGAATTTTTCTGCAAAAGTACTCTTTTATTTGTTAGAACAATCACAAATCGGTAAAATAATTTTAAAAAAATAATATGTCCGTATAATTAAGAAAAGAAGTATCTTTGTAAAATAAAATATCATACTAAATAACTAAGAAAAAAAACGATTGATAAGTCCCGGAACTATACAAACGATTATCGAAACTGCACGTATCGAAGAGGTAGTTGGCGAGTATGTTGCTCTTAAAAAAAGAGGAATTAATCTCATTGGTTTATGTCCTTTTCACAACGAAAAGACTCCCTCTTTTACCGTATCACCTGCCAAAGGAATCTACAAATGCTTTGGATGTGGCAAGGGTGGCAACTCTGTAAATTTTATGATGGAGCTCGAACATTACTCTTATCCCGAAGCTTTGCGCTTTATTGCTCATAAATATAATATAGAGCTTGATGAAGAAGTGCCGACTCCTGAGCAAATGGCTGCCCTCGATGAAAGGGAGACTTTATTCAATATATGTACGTTTGCACAGAAATATTTTACAGATACTCTTATTAATAAAGACGAAGGCAAGGCGGTGGGGCTATCTTATTTTAAAGAAAGAGAGTTTACCGATGCCACTATTGAGTCGTTTCAATTGGGTTATTGTTCAGAAAAGTGGGACGATTTTACGCAATATGCGTTAAAGAATGGTTATAAAATTGAGCAGCTAGTAGGTGCAGGCTTTTCAATAGACAAAGAGGGGCGCCAGTTCGACCGTTTCAGAGGTAGGGTAATGTTCCCGATTCATAACCTTTCGGGAAAAGTTATTGGCTTTGGCGGCAGGATACTTATCACCGATAAAACGAAGTCGAAGTATATTAATTCGCCAGAAACAGATATTTACAGCAAGAGTAAAGTTCTTTACGGACTTTATTATGCTAAGAATGCAGTTATTGCTAATGATA
Organism: Bacteroidota bacterium; assembly: GCA_037134755.1. Lineage (GTDB taxonomy): Bacteria > Bacteroidota > Bacteroidia > Bacteroidales > JACABE01 > JBAXLO01. Next base: position 12,127 of record JBAXLO010000017.1, read on the forward strand.
ATTGTTTTCTGGTTGAAGGCTACACTGATGTTATCACCATGCATCAGGCAGGTATTCAGAATGTAGTAGCATCTTCAGGCACATCATTAACAACTGAACAAATAAGACTTATAAGTCGTTATACAAAAAATATAACTATACTTTATGATGGTGATGCTGCCGGTATTAAGGCATCTTTCCGCGGATTGGATATGATATTGGAACAGGGCATGAATGTTAAGATTGTTTTGTTTCCGGATGGCGAAGACCCTGATTCATATACACGCAAGAATCGTTCGGCAGAGGTTGTGGAATACATTACTAAGAGTGCAAACAATTTTATATTGTTCAAAACAAACCTTTTGCTCGAAGAAGCTGCTCATGATCCAATAAAGAAATCATTACTCATAAAAGAGATTGTACAAACTATTGCTTTGATTCCGGATGTCATTCAACGTTCGGTTTATATAAAGGAATGCAGTGCTTTGATGGATATTCAGGAGGACACTTTGCTTAATGAGTTAAATAAACTTATTCGCAAAAAGTTTAGCAAAGAATCACAGGCACCGGAGGATGAATACATCCCTGAACCTACTGAATATGCAGCTCCCAAACAACATGATGAAGTTGAACTTGATGATTCTATTTATCAAGAAAAGGATATCGTAAGGCTGTTGTTAAACTATGGTACTCATGAGCTCGATAATAGTTATGTAAATGAAGATAATGAAAAGGTAGAGTCGAAGATTAGTGTTGCTGCTTATATCGTTAATGATATTGCTAATGATGAAATGAAGTTTAAGAATCAGTCCTATCAATTGATATTTGATGAGTTTGTAAAGGTTATAGACACAGAAACTCTTCCTGATGAACAATACTTTACCCATCACGAAAACACAGAGATAAGGAATACAGCTATTGATCTGCTAAGCTTTCCACATCATCTGAGTGACAACTGGGAGAATCTGCATCGCATAAGTGTTCCATCCGAAGACAGACAAGCGATATTAGAGTTGTCAGTTAAGAATTCTTTGCTTTCGTTTAAATTAAAAAAAGTAGAAGATATGCTTAGAGAGAATGCAAAACTTATAAAGGAATGCGCGGATGATGAGGATTTAATACTTAACATGGAACGTCAAAAACGTTTACTTGATGTTAAGAAAGCAATCTCATTATTATTGAAAAGGATTATTACTAAGTAAATATTTCTTTCTTTTGTAATTAGTATCCAAAAAAGCATTAATTTTGAACCTTGTTAATTAAAGGTTAATTCTAATACAAATATAATAACTAAAACCAAAGATGTTATGAAGACGAAAACACTTTTACTTGCTTTTACATTTATCAGTTTAATGTTAAATGCTCAGGTAGTTTACATAAGTACAATTGCCGGAACGGGTGCTGCTAACTATAGTGGTGATAATGGGCCTGCTGTTTCTGCCAAGCTAAATGTTCCTTTTGGAATGAGCTTTGATGCTGTCGGCAATTTATATTTTGCTGACAATGGGAACAATGTCATCCGTAAAATTGACGCAACTACAGGCATAATAACAACCATTGCCGGTGTTTATTACCTTTACACAGGGAGTACCTGGTATTATGGGGGTGATGGACATGCTGCTGATTCTGCATTTATTGCGAGTCCATTTGGTATTGCCTTAGACACTGCAGGTAATATCTATTTCTCCGATAATCTCAACAATGTTATCCGAAAGGTAACAGTATCAACAGGAATCATTACTACTGTAGCCGGTAATTCAACTCTTCTCTATATGCCTTATGCTTTTAGTGGTGATGGAGGTCCTGCAACATCTGCTGAGCTAAACAATCCATGGGGTGTGGCGGTGGATAAAGCTGGTAATATTTATATAGCTGATAATAGTTATAATGTAATACGCAAAGTAACTGCATCTACAGGTATTATTACAACAGTAGCAGGCAATGGAATAGCCGGTTATTATGGAGATAACGGGCAAGCAGACAACGCTCAGTTAAACGCACCTAGTGGTGTGTCATTGGATACTGCCGGTAATCTTTATATATCTGATAATGGCAACAATGTAATACGTAAGATAAATGCTTTGAGTGGGATAATAACTACTGTTGCAGGTAATGGAAATGCTGGTTATAGTGGTGATAACGGTCTTGCAATTTCTGCAAAGATTCACGATCCATCGCTAGGAGTAGCCTTTGATCCGGCAGGTAATTTTTATATTGCTGATGATGCCAACAATGTTATTCGTAAAGTTACTGTATCAACGGGTATTATAACTACTATTGCAGGCACAGGAGCTAATGGTTATAGTGGTGATAATGGCCCTGCAACTCTGGCTAAGTTTAATGGCCCTGAAGGTGTGGCTGTTGATGCTCATGGAAATATTTATATCTCCGATGAAAACAATGTAATACGAAAGATTAATGAAGTCTTTATTGACACCGTACCTGCTACTCCTGAAGCTATTTATGGCAGTACTACGGTTTGTAAAGGCACTTATATAATATATAGTGTTGATTCGGTAGCAGGTGCTACCAATTATACATGGACATTGCCCGGAGGTTGGATTGGATCTAGTACTACTAATAGTATCATTGCTTTAGCTGACTCAAGTGGTACAATTACAGTTACTGCAAATAATAGCGTTGGTTCTTCAGCTCCTCAATCAGTTTATGTAACGGTAAACACTGTTAATACCTCTGTTAGTCAATCTGGAGCAACTCTTACTGCAAACGCTACAAGCGCTGCTTATCTATGGATTAATTGCAATAGCAACATCCCCGTTCAAGGAGACACCATTCAAAGTTTTACTGCTATTACTACAGGTAGTTATGCGGTTGTTATCACTCAAAATACATGTGTTGATACTTCAGCATGTTTCCCTGTTGTGATTGTTATAGATACTGTACCTGCTACTCCTCAAGCTATTCATGGCAGTACTACTGTTTGTAAAGGTACATATATAATATATAGTGTTGATTCAGTAAGTGGTGCGACAAGTTATACCTGGACATTGCCCGGAGGTTGGGTTGGTGCCAGTACTACTAATAGTATCATTGCTTTAGCTGACTCAAGTGGTACAATTACAGTTACTGCAAACAATAGCGTTGGTTCTTCGGCTCCTCAATCTGTTTATGTAACTGTTAATACTGTTAACACCTCTGTTACTCAATCGGGGGCAACTCTTACAGCAACTGCTACGAGTGCTACTTATATATGGATTAATTGCAATGGTAACATCCCCGTTCAGGCAGAAACCAATCAAAGTTATACTGCTTCTATTTCCGGCAGTTATGCAGTTGTTGTCACTCAAAATGGATGTGTAGATACTTCCAATTGTTTTACTGCAAATGTTGGGTGCTCCACCACAATCACCGGTGCTGATTTGCCTCATACCGGTCTGTCGATCATGCTTGTTGTGGATACTGTAACGAATGTTCCTCTAGGGATTCCTTCTATTGCTCAAAACTGGGATTATTCGATGCTAACTATCAGTTATCCTAAGTTTGCCGTTTATTATTCAACTGCTGCAACACCTTATGCTTCTGTGTTTACAACTTCTAATATCGATACTTATGGACCCGGCAATCTTTATGGTACTTTATTTGGTGGAGCGCCTGTGGTTTCATCCGATAACGGTTATATATTCTGGAAAAGTGACACTACAGGTTTCTGGGAAACAGGCTTTAGGGCTGATGGTGGTACTTATGCCAGCATTAATGTGAAGAATGTTCCCAAAGAGCTAATAATTGGTGCCCCTGCTGTGTATGGAAGTGTGTTTAACAATACCGCCCGATGGGAATTACCGATGAATTTGAATGCTGCTGATGTTGACACCTTTTACGTAAGGAATATCAAAAAGACGATAACTGCTGATGCATGTGGCTCAATTACTACTCCTTATGGAGCGTATTCAAATATACTTCGCGAGCATGAATATGTTATTAGTTTTGATAGTATTTATGCTAAAGTTGGGAGTTTTGTAGCAACAGCTATTGAGTTCAAGAGAGATACTTTAAATAACTATATGTATCTAGCTAATGGAGTTGGATATCCGGTTTGCATTGTGCATTGTGATAAGAATAATCAAGTGTTGGATGTTGAATATTATGCAGGTATTTATACTGATATTGATAAGTTTACCCTTGGCGGGAATAAGATTACAGTTTTTCCTAATCCGGCTAACGATAAGATTACTATCAGTATAGATAAAACAAATGCTTTTGATAATTCCGATATCGCTATTTATGATATACAAGGTCGTCTTATTCTTAAGCAATCAATTGTTAACGCTAATGTTGAGGTCAACATTACTACCTTTGCAAAAGGGATGTATATTGTAAAAGTCAACAACAACAATAATATTACAGTATCTAAGTTTGTAAAAGAATAGATCTCAAAACCTTTATACCTCATTTGAAGCGTTTACACTGAATAAACATCACGCAAAGTAAAGAGGAATAATTTGAATAAAAAGAGTCGTTATCAAACAAATGATAACGACTCTTTTTTACTTTAATCTATTTACTTCTTTATGTATTGAATTATATTAGTTTAGATGTTATAGTTAATCCAAGTGCATCTATCTTAAATCTTACTTTTACAAAATATACTCCATTAGTAAAAAACTATGTACGTGTATATGGTATTAATGCTTCGGGTGCCGGACAAAAAAGTGTACCCTATGTGTTTTTACCAATGTAAAAATGGAGAAACAATCGTTTTGCACTATTTTTTAGAAAGCTTATAAATGATATGATAAAAGACCTGCTAAGGCAGGTTTTTTTATACCCATCCTTTTAAAAAACCATAGAATATCTGTTGTAAAGTATGGCATGCTTGCCATAAGTAGACATCTGCTTTCCACAAGTAGACGTCTACTTAGCACAAGCAAACGTCTACTTAGCAAAGGCGGACGTACGCTTAGCACAAGCGGACGTCTATTTAGCACAAGCGGACGTACGCTTAGCAAAGGCGGACGTCTGCTTAGTAAAGGCAGACGTACGCTTAGCACAAGCAGACGTACACTTGTCGCTGGATGATGCCCGATTATCGCATTATAAGCATGGTTCGCTTTAAACTACCATCGCAATACGTTAATATTCTGATGTAATTCAAAATGGTTGGTAATGTCTGTTAAAAATATGCTGTTAATGTTTGTTAACATTTTGGGGTTGCAATAACTAGTTGTTCAGCTTAAAATATCAAGGGCTTATCAACACAATAATTTCCTGAATTGATTTATTTATCTTAGCTTCTTTCTTATGCTCTGCCTGCAAACCGGCATTCCTTATCCCCCCTCTGTAATATCTTATCCACCAAGGAGCAACAGTTAGCAAGCCATCATAAACGGCATAAGCCATTGAAGTATTTACAGTAATGGCAATTAAAGCAGTATTAAGCAAAAGAGAATTTAAACCGTTCCAATAATTACCCAGTACCATTTGCCCACTTCCGGGTAGTATCATACTAAGATATTTAACTCTTGATATTTTAGAAGCTTGTTGTTTTCGAAGCTTAGCAATTAAGTATCTAATGCTATCAGCTTTCTTACTAACAGAGTCACCAATATATCGCATTAAGTTCTCTTGCGCATCATCATAATAAGTAGAAGCAAGTTGTGCAATACTTTTGTAAAATAAGTATTTCTTTTGAGAGCTACTATCCAATTTAAGATTGCTTAATGAAAGCGTAGTTAATGCATTATTAAATTGCTTAAGCTCAAACTCACAATAAATAATCCCCCAGAAAGCAGCAGCCTTAACATTAACCTTATATGGTTTGTAAAGATTATTATAGATTTGTAATGCCTCTTTATAATCGTGTAAATTATAATAACAGTTAGCTTCACACAAAAGAGCAGTATCTTTTAGCGTTCCGGTAGTATCAAAAAAAGCAACACGATCATAACAAACTGCCGCTTCCTTATAATTAGAATCGCTGTAAAACTGTTGTGCTTTTAAGTAGGTTTCAGCAATGCTTTGTGCATTACTAACAACTGACAACAACAGCAAACTAAAAATCAGTAAGTAGGAGCTCTTCTGTTTCATTTTTAATTTTATTATTGAAGTCGTTGTTATATTTTGAAGCCGCTTTCCATGAGCCATAAATACCTCCGCCATAATAGCCCAGAGCCATGCCACCACTTATCCATCCAAGCACACTCGAAGTACCATACTTATTAAAACCACGGTAAGCTTCAAAAGTATTAAGAGCAATTATCACCATAGTAATCAAGCCATCCCTCGAATTACCGGTATATAGCTTACCCATCCCCGGAATGATTGCCGACAAAGTAGCTGCCACGAAAGGAGATTTATACTTCCTGTGTTTTACTTCAATAAGTATGTCCTTATAGTTTTTCTGTATATCAATATATGGAATAGTATTCTGCTTAAGTTCATCCCACTTATGGTTTATTAAGATCTCATTAAAATGATAAAAATACTTTATAGAATCATTCAGAAATTTATTTGTGATTAAAAGGGTGTCGAGCTTTTGACTTTGTCCTGCTATTAATAATAATGTACAATATTTCTTTGCATAAAGCAAAGGCATTAACTCTTTTGCAGGATAAAAAGATTCAAGTTTAGATATCGCATATTCTTTACCTAAAACTTTAACACCTAAATTAATTACTTTAAGTTTTAAGTTGTCATTTGTAGTTAGATATTTAAGAGCTCTTTCGTACTCTTGTATTGCCTGTTGATATTTTCTATCCGACTCCAGATATCTGCCATACTTAAGGCTATGTTCAGCATCATATATATTTTGAGCCGATGCATGAAAAGGAATCCCAACAAAGATAAGCAAGAGAATAACTGAAGCAAGAAACCTAAACTTTTTAAAGATCATCTTTAAGCTTATGCGTATTAATATCTATTTCATACCCGTTAGCATAAGGATGATTGCATCTGCTAAGACGATCAAAGGCAGCAAATAATCCAATAAAGAGTCCTTTTTTCTTAATAGCCTTTAAAGCATATTCCGAACAAGAAGGCGAAAAATTACAAGAAGGATAATCTTGAGATGAAACACATTTCTTATAAAATACAAACAAACCTGTAAACAGATATTGCACAGGATTCTTAGTAGTGCCTGTATTTAGTTTAGCAATCTGCTTATTAGTATTAAAGATATTCTTAACTATAGCAATATTTTTAGCTTCCTGAGCATTTATATTCAGATATAAAAGGAAAGCAATAGTAAATAGAATAAAAGGAGTTCTTTTCATTAAGAATTAGAAAATTAAAACCCCAACACCCACATTAAAACTCCATAAATAATGTACAAAAACTCTGTTGGAAGTAATCAGATCCATAAACTTACCAGAATCTCCATTAATAGAATAAGGATCATCTAAATCGCTATGATTATAACCACTGAAGAGATAACCGGCCTGCAAGGAAACATTAAGAATTACACGATCATAAAAGATACGCTGATTGCCCACACTAAGACTAATTCCATACGAACTTTTGCTGCTACTTGTAACAAAATTAGCAGGTGGTGGATTAATTGCATCATTAAACGACCAATCCCAACTATAATGATCTAATTGTAATTTAGTATAAGTTCCCAGAGGTGCTAGATTATCCGAATAAAAGAACTTCATGAAATAGGAAAAACCTTTAACAGAGATATTCCCTATAGCTGTTGGTGTATATCTTGAGCTCATATTATCAGGAGAAGTATATATATAAAGACCATCAAAATCAAAACAAGTATTGTAAAAGCTATAGGATACCCCCATTTGAAGATGTCTGCCGGCTACAAACTCTAATCCAACAGTGTTATTAACATTAAGAGAAGTAAAACCTGTATTTCCATTCTCGTTTGGATTTGATAAAGTAGGACGTGTATGTAAGTCGTACATTAACAGCCATCTTTTTCCCATATATCCTGAAACCTGAGCTTCACAAAAAGAGGAGATCATCAAACTTATTATTATAATATAAATAGTTCTTTTCATATTTATATGTTCCTTTTTAATTTCTTTAAGCATAATTTCTTAGTTGTTTGAAGTTCTTAAATTTTTACCTTTCCTTATCTGATTAAATGAATCATAAAGCTTTGAATTAAGATAATCATTTCTATCTCTATTATAAAAAGAAGAGTTATTATAATAAATAGCTTGCCCTGTTTTAAGATCTAAAACGGTATGGAAATAGTAAGAATAATAATCAGGAGCCGAAATAAGATAGATAGAATACGGAATAGTAACTAAATATACCGACCACAAACAAGCTTGAGAATATGTTTGAGGCATCTTATGTGTACGTGCTGACAATACACCCGAAACATCAATATATTGTGTGTTATATTTCTTTATTAAAGGACTTACATTTTGCGAGCTGTTAAGAACATAAGTACTTTCGTTGGGCATATTAAATGACTCTGTTAACCAATCTTTCAAGATAGAATAATCATTGTAGATTTCTGTATCATCAGAAGTAAACTCCGAAGGAATAAGCATGTTTGTTTTAATGCTGAGCTTATTTGTAATCCTCTTTATTTTGTCAATATATTCTTTTTGTTTTTGGTCTGAATCCATATAACGAATAACATCACTTTTGCGTTCATCTATCTTAAAGTAGAGCGGATTAAACACTAAGATATTATTTATTTTAGTTGTTGAAGTATTCTTCATTCTCCTTCTATACGAACGGTAGCTTTCGTATTCATCGTTATCTTCATCATCGTTTGTAACTTTAGAAATAGCAAAAAAGGTATTAAAATTTCTTTTAAAAGCAGTATCCTGTAACATATCAACCAAGATATATTTAAAATAATTCTCATTCCCGCCACCTTTTGTTTCCGTAGTTTTCTTTTTCGATTTTATACGATCATACTTATTACTGGCATGCTCAATTGCTATACTATCTGCAACTAAATTAGCAGTTGAGGTATCTCTTAGTGCAAAAGCAAGATCCTTAGGTTTGATATTTCCTTTGTTAAACATGTTTTTAAACATATCATCTTTTAAGGAAGTAAGATATTCGTTTTCGGGATGTAGTTTATATAACTGCCAGATATTTCGGATAGCTACTGCACAGAAATCTTTCTTCTCAAACTTCCTAAACAAGTAATTTAATTGTTGCGATTCACCTTCTCTCTTCTTATAATCAGCAACCACCTCGGTTAATTTGCCATCTAACTTATGCTTGGCCATTAAATACAAGCTACTTGCCATTGATTTATGTAAGTAAAAACTAGTAGGATTATCTTTAAGCATAATATACGAATTGTAGAAAGCCTCTACATAATCCTGATCAACGATATATTGATTAATACATTCAAAACGAGCTAGGTTCTTAACGGTTGTAAACTTTTCTTTTGATTGAATAAAAGCTTGCTTGCCATTATTGTCAAGATTTTTTATTAAATCTTTCAAAGCTTCTCTACGTTTCAAAACATTTGGATGCGTACTCAAAGTATCATCATAATCATCTCTACCTTTAATAGGTGTAACATTATCTAACCTATAGTTATCAGGGAATTTAAAATAAGGAGATTCAAAATAAGATTTGTCAAATTTAATATCATCAAATGGAAGATAAGCATATTGCAACACATCCATTGCTCCATCTATTTCAGTTAAAGCATAATTAGTTTTGCTGTAATAATCAAGTAAACCTAAATCATCAGCTTCACTTTCCATCTCTCTCGACCTATGATGAACCTTTAAGAAAGACTCATCTACATCTTCCTGGTCATAAGTTTTGCCCTTTTCTATTTTCTTTTTACTCAGATAAAAATCCATATTATGTTTTTTAGCATAATGAACAATCTCATGTGAAAGAACAAATGCAAGTTGAGCCTCACTCGTCACCTGAGCAACCAAGCCAAGGTTAACAAAAATTATTCCTTTATCTGTTGAAAAAGCATTTACTGATGGAGATTTAACGGTATAAAACCTCAATGATTTTCTTAAATCAGGTTGATCCTTTAAGATGACATCAGCAATACCATTAATATAATTTGTGATAGGATCATTAAATAATATTTTACCACTTATCAATAGCTGATTAATATAGTAATTACTTTCTTGTAAAAACTCATCTTTAGCTTTGTTTTCTGATCGTTTATTCGATTTGCTTATTGAGCTTTTATCTTCTTTATATTTCTCCATATAAAGCTTGGTAATATCTTCAGGTATCTTACCTGAGGACTTTAATAGCTGATAATTATTGAAATCATATGTGTCTTGAGATTTGGAGAAAGATGTCAATAATAAGATGCAAGATATTAAAAGGAATAATTTCTTCATGAGATGTTTAAATTAAAAAAAAGAGTTTACTTATTAAGGTTTTTAATTTTAATAAGTAAACTCTTTTTATTATTAATATTATTAATTAGTATATTCTATTTTGTTAAAATAGAAAACTGTTCTATTCTTTTTGCCTTTCTTTGAAGTGTTTTTGATCTTTTGGTAACCATAAGAGATAAGGTAATTATCATACCAGAAATCAACATCACTTTCCATTTCATCTTTTACTTTATCATTTTTAAAATTTGTTTTAAACTTTGATAATACTCTTTCATTTGTTTTTTCGCCATTCTCAAATGTAATAGATTTTACAGCATCATCTAAAGTAAAGCCACAGATAATTTTTTCGTTATCAACTGTTACTTTAATTCTTTGTTTTAAATTAAAAGTTAAAATATCATCAATTTCAAAAGCTTGATCCCATAAAACAGTACCATCTTTGTCAAAATCTACAACCATACCATGTGTATATCTATAACCGTCAAACACTGTTCTTGAAGTAGTATGCATATTTCCTTTCGAATCGAAAGAAGTGTAATATTCAGTATGATATTGTGGATAATAACTTTCGGCAACCATTATATATTCATCCTTTTTAACAGAGATAATATCGTGGATTAAAAGATTATATCTTAATCTTAAGTCTTTACCTTCAGATAATTTTCTTTTGGCTTGTTTCTTAGCATTGCTTTCGCCTCTTGCACTATTCTTATTATAATATAAAATTATATTATTTAACTGTTGAAATTTCACATATTTCATAGTTTCAATTGTTCCATCAACTATGTTAGCGAACACCAAACCTTTTAATACATTAGCTACACCAATTTGTGAAATCTTATAAGTGCTTTGAGCATCAGAGTAGCCTCCTATTAATATCTTTCCATGATTTTCGGTTGTGTATAATTTAGGGCTACATATATCTTCTTCATCTGACATTTTAAAAGAAATTGTCTTTGATGCTTTATCTTTATTTCCACCATCAATCTCTTTTATTAACATCTTAGCTGTATTCTTGTCGGGTTTAGTATTAAATAAACCATAAACGATATTTTCTTCGGCACTTGCAAAAATATCATTCATTTGTCCAGGAATAAGCGTTTCGTATTGATGTGTTTTTGTAGTGCTGTTATTGAAATCAAAAGTCATTAGGATAGGCACTGGTTTATAATTTAATATCCCCAAAAAATAAGGGATGCCACAGCCGCAATAGCACGCAATGGATTTCATCATTTTGCTACCTGAAGAAGGTACAACATAACCACCCAGATACACCTTTTGGTTGTAAACTGTAAAACCTGTTAGTTTTGTAGGTATATTATTGGTTTCATTCAACACAGTTATCTCTTTTGTATCAATATTTATTTTTACAACAGTATAATCGCCATGATCATATTGTGCAGCTTCTAACTTCTGATTGTTCGGGCTGTTAAATAATACAAATAATTCGTTATTTACCGGATCAAAGTATTGTTTGTAATAAAATACTGCATCAGAAATTTCTACTTTCTTCGACCACACTTTTTCGAAGTTGTTATCAAGAAGTGTAAAAGAATACTTCTGCATTCTTTTTGATGTTTTATCATCATCAATTTCATTAAATAAAAGCACACCTTTGGTTCCTACAGGTAAAACGTAGAAATTATCATTGTTGCCATCCAATTCAATCTCAACTCTAAGATTATTGTCTTGTGACTTTAAAGGGTTATAAATTAGCAACCCCAACATTAAAATAAATAATATTTTCTTCATGTTTTCATTAATAAGGTTAAATAATAAATGTTTAATTAATAGTTTTCAAAAGTATGAAATAATTTGATATAAAAATAACATTAGTAAAATAAATTAAATTTAAAATGATTTAATCTATTACAAAGAATACAATATAGGCTAAAAAATGATAATAATTAACGCATTATAGATTTAAAAACATTAAATTAATAATGAATGAATTTTAAATAATATCATAAATCAATGTTTATTTACATCGCAGCATACAAAAGTGAGTCGAGACAGGGATAATTTATAATTTTATCAAAAAAAAGTAATTCCCTTAAAAAATTGAAATAAATTTATACTTTTGATAGATTCTGCTATAAAACTTAGAAGAAAATTCTCAGAAATGATCGATCCCTTTAGAGCAGACACACTAATTCTGAAGAAATGGTCAATAACTTCTAAGCAGTCGTACTAATTCTGAAGAAATGGTCGTACTTTTTTAGTGGGTACAAAAATTCTACAGAATTTGCCATTCCTTTTTAAGCAGACACACCATTTCTTCAGAATATGCCACACATTTTTAAGCTTATTGATAATTTCTTCAGAATTTGCCATACATTTTTAAGCTTATTGATAAATTCTTCAGAATTTGCCATACTCTTCTAAGCTTATTGACCATTTCTGAAGATTTTGTCAATAATTTTTGAAGTTTATTTTCTCAATCCTTAATAGATGTTAATTTATAAAAAGATTAAACCATATTATTATTAAACCACTCTTATTTTTAAAATTAGAGCGGTTTATTAGACAATTATCTTAAAATCAAATTAAAAATTTCAAAATTTAAAGGAATCATATTAAAAAATGATAATACTATTAATTATTAAGCAAAAAAAAATTTACATACTTATTCCGAAATTCAGGATAATAGTTTATCAGACTAAACAGCTATATGCCTTTTCTAAAAAGCTTAAATACTTAAGTAACTATTCACAATAAATCATAATTTACAATTCATAATTAAATAAATCAGTATATTTTTCGTATCTTTGCAGCCTCATTTATATATATTATGGAAAGAAACAAGAACAGATCGGGATCAAAACCGAGCCGTACCGTTAAAAGAGAACGAATAACCAGAAAGGATACTTCAAGTCAAAATCAACCAAGAGAAGAAAAAAACTATTCTAAAGATAAAGATAAAATACAGACATCTAATAAGATTGTTCTTAAAAAGAAAGAACCTTTCAAGAAATTTGATGAAAAACCGGGTGACAGAAATCAATATTCAAGTTTCTCGCTTCCACGTCGCGACCGTCCAAAACGTTCGGATGTATTGGATTTAAATGATATTAAACAAAGAAATACCCAACCCTCAGATGACGGTCTTATCCGTTTAAATAAATATATTGCTAACGCAGGCATCTGTTCGCGTCGAGAAGCTGATCAACTTATCGAAAGCGGTGCAGTTTCTGTTAATGGAGTTATTGTTACAGTGCTTGGCACTAAGGTTTCTCCAACTGATCAAATACAGTATGGTGGAGAAACATTAAGTGGCGAACGTAAAATGTATGTACTTTTAAACAAACCAAAAGGTTACATAACTACTTCCGACGATCCTCAGGAACGCAAAACTGTTATGCTGCTGATTAAAGATGTTTGTCGCGAACGTGTATATCCTGTTGGTCGCCTCGACCGCAACACCAGTGGTTTGTTATTGTTTACCAATGATGGCGACATGGCTAAGAAACTTACCCACCCTCGCTATGGAGCTAAAAAGCTTTATCATGTAGAGCTTGATCATGCTTTGACCAGAGGTGATATGGAAAAGATTATTACCGGTATTGAGCTCGAAGATGGCATTGCTTTAGTTGATGAACTTTCGTATTCAGGTGATGGTATGGATAAAAAATCTATTGGCATCTTGTTGCATTTAGGCAAGAATAGGATTGTTCGCCGTATCTTCGAATCCTTAGGTTATGATGTAGTAAAGCTTGACCGTGTAATGTTTGCAGGATTAACTAAGAAAGATCTTCCTCGTGGAATGGCTCGTTTATTGACAGAAAAAGAAATTTCTTTTCTGAAAATGCTTCGCTCCTAAGCAATAATTCCAGGCTATAAAGGTTATTATTTTATGATAAAAACAACTATCATGAATAATAAATTAAAGAAAATCATTCTCCGTGCGATCCTCGGATTGATTTCCTTTATTCTGTTGCTGGTTATCACCGGTTTTCTTATTGTTTATTTTAATCAGGATAAGATTAAAAGAATCTTTGTCACTGAATTAAACAAATCTCTTCGCACAGAAATCTCTGTTAAAGATATTGATTTCTCTGTGTTTGCTAAGTTTCCAAATGCTTCTTTAAGATTTAAAGATGTGCTGGCAAAAGATGCTATTACAGCACCTGATAAAGATACTTTGCTTGCCGCAAAAAGCATTTATCTTGAATTTAATCTTTGGGATATTTATTATAAAGAGTATAAGATTAAGAAGATTGAAATTAATAATGGCAAGTTAAATATCAGGGTAAATAAAGAAGGGAACGATAATTATCATTTCTGGAAACCTTCTACTGATACTGTTCAAAGCAACTTTAAATTTGTATTAAAGAAGATAGCGCTCAACAATGTTACCATCCGTTATATAAATCAGGAGTCAGAACAATATTATGATATTAAAGCAGTAAAAACTATTGCTCAAGGAGACTTTTCCAATGACATACAATCGCTGAAACTGAAAGGAGATTTAATGATTACACATTTCCAGTCAGGAGAAGTTGTTTATCTTCGAAATGAGAAGTCAAGCCTATCGATTAATGGAACTATAAATTCTACCAAACATACTATTGACATAGATAAAGGAGAGTTAAAACTGAACGGGCTTTTGTTTGATGTTACAGGTATGGTTAGTTATGCTGAGAACTATAAGTATCTTAATTTAAAGATTAAAGGTAAAAATGTAAAGCTCCATGATTTTGTAAAAGAACTACCCGAACGCTACCGTGATTATTTTGCAAAGTATGATAGTAAAGGAAACTTTGATCTGAATTTAATTTTAAAAGGAAACTATGCAGGTAATAATATTCCATTAGTATCAGCTACTTTCAATCTTAAGAATGGAGAAATTTATCATACCGATTCAGAAGCTAAGCTCACAAATGTAAACTTTGAAGGAACATATACTAACGCTCAAAGTAATGATCTTGCAAACCACAGAATAACTTTGAGGAACTTTAGTTGTGTTTTAAATGGAGGAACTATTAAAGGGAATTTAGATATTACCAATCTTAAAACACCTTATTTAGTGCTCGATGCTCAGGTTAACATTAAATTGGAAGATATGCATCAGTTTATCAAGAATGATAAGGTGCAATCATTAAGTGGAGGGCTTTATCTTAATTTAAATTATAAGGGTCAACTATCTGGTAGTAATCTAAAGGCTGAAGATTTTATTAGAAGTAATTCGAATGGTAATGCAAAGATTACGAATCTTAATCTCCAACTTAAAAACGATAATAGGAAGTTTGCCAATATTAATGGTACTTTTTCTTTTACAAATAATGATGTTAAAATTGATGCCCTTTCGGGGAAGATTTCTAATAGTGATTTTAAAATTAATGGATACTTCCGTAATATATTGCCTTATCTTTTTATTGCAGATCAGAAGATACAAGTAATTGCCAATGTAACTTCCGATAATCTAAACTTAGATGAATTGATTGCTACTAAGACAACAGATAATGGCAACGCCGAATTTAAAATGAATGATAATTATGAGTTTCTTCTTAATATGGATGTAAAGAATATTAAGTTTAAGAAGTTTAATGCGCGTAATGCAAGTAGTAATGTAACGTATAAAGACAGGATCTTTCATGCAAACAATATAATTATGGAGAGCATGGGTGGAGTTATCAATGGGATGTTGCAGATTGACGGCACTAAACAAAATAGTTTCTTGATAAGTTTGGATGCTTCTGTAAAGAAAGTAAATGCACAACAGATGTTTTATGTATTTGATAACTTCGGACAAAAAAGCATGACTGACAAAAACATAATAGGAAATGTTTCTGCCGAGATACAATACGCTTCTATCTTCGATCAATATCTTAATATTAATAAGAAGAGTGTGATTGCTAAGATTAATCTGAAGATTGAAAATGGAAGGTTGGTCAATTATCAACCTATGCTGAAGCTATCGAGGTTTATAAAAGAAGAAGATTTAAAAGATATTAGTTTCTCTACTTTACAAAATCAGATATTGATAAAAGACGAACTCATTACTATTCCTTCGATGGAAATAAAATCAAGTGCTATTAACCTAACGCTTGCCGGCGAACATAAGTTCGATAATCATATTAATTATAAGATAAATCTATTGCTTTCAGAGATAACTTCGCGAAAGCGTAAACAAAGAGAAAAGACGGAACAGAAAACATGGATTGAAGAAGACGACGGTCTGGGCAGAACTAAGATATACATAAAGGTTACCGGCACTATAGATAATCCTGAGTTTAAATACGACACTAAAAGTGTTATAATTAAAGTCGGTGCATTTATAAAAGAAGGTGGCGAGAATTTTATTAATACCATTAAAGATGAGTTTAAGTGGCTGAAGAAAGATTCAGCTAACGTAAAGCAAAAGCAACAATGGAAAGAACAGGAAAAGGGTAAGTTTATATATGAATTTGATGAAGAAAAAAAAGAAACACCAAAGAAAGAAACGAAACCTAAAACTCCTCCTCCTTCTAATGTGAAGATTAAATGGGATGACGAATAAGGGGAATATAATTTAACTATGCAACTGATTAATGAATAAATATAACTTACTACTAAAAGGAAATCCAAAACATGTAGATCTAAGGGATTTCTCTCCGGAATTTATTTTCCAAACATCAAGGAGTAGTGGTCCGGGTGGACAGAATGTAAATAAAACAGAAACTAAAGTTGAGCTAAGGTTTAATGTTGAGCTTTCAAACTTATTGAATGAAGAAGAGAAAGCTCTTATTCTATTAAGATTAAAGAACAAGATAAACAATGATGGTTTCTTAATAATAACTGTACAGGAAAGCCGTAGCCAAATATTCAATAAGCAAATAGCTGAACAACGATTCTATGAAATTCTTACAAAAGCATTAAAGAAACAAACAAAAAGAACAGCGACAAAACCTACAGCAGCTTCGAATAAAAGAAGATTGGTAACTAAGAAATATAATTCTAAAAAGAAAGAACTGCGTAAGTTTAGCAGTGATGAAAATAGTTTAAGTTAATTGCTAAAAGAGTTTATTTTAATGATTTTTTAAAAAAATGTTAATTGATTCTAGAATTAATTGTACTTTTGTAAAAAATTGTGAGATTCATTTTATACAATAACAAAACTGTTATAATGGAATAAATCAGAATACTTTTTTTAATTTATAGACATTTACGTACACAATTACATGACACTAAATAAAGCATCTGAATCATATATATCCTCTAAAATCAGGCCACTTTTTATTAAAACTATCTATTGTTTGTATCATCTTTCACCATTTGGCTTTGCTTATGGCGCTCATAAAAAACTAAGTACTCTAACACTTAAGATTAAGTTTTATTATTTCTTCTTCCCATCCAAAAAGAAGAACTTCCTTAATGAAATTGAATTCCTTACTAATAAATCAAGAGAAGATTATCCATTTTCTTATGTGTTTCCATACCCTTTTACTTTTGAATATGATATGAATAACATAAAAGTATATACTGACGATACTAATGGTTTGTATTATGTAATTCATGACAATAAAAGAATTTACTACAGCAGGGATTTTAAAACTGAATTAGAAGTGCAACGTAGTTGTAATTATATAACTACTGAGCAAGATGAGAGGTCTCCGCACAGGTATCTGGATGCTTCTTTTAATGTTGAAAAAGGAGATGTAGTTATTGATATTGGTGCTGCCGAAGGTAACTTCTCTGTGGAAGTAGTGGAAAGAGCTAGCGAACTATATATATTTGAGCATAATGATAACTGGATTGAAGCTTTAAATGCAACCTTCGAGCCATGGAAAGAGAAAGTACATATCATTAAAAAGTATGTATCGGATGTTGATAATGATGACGCTACTACTCTTGATACTTTATTTAAAGATAAACATATTGATTTTATCAAAATAGATGTTGAAGGTGCTGAGATGAAGATATTAAAGAATTCTAAAAAAGTAATTGATAATAATAGCTCTTTAAAGATGGCTGTTTGCACTTACCATAAAAGAAGGGATGCAAAAGTGATTAAAAATACACTTCTTAAATATAATTTTAATTGTGCTTTTACTGATGGTTATATGCTATTTACATCCAAAAGAATAGTGCCACCTTATTTCAGACATGGATTAATAAGAGCACAAAAAAAGGTAATTGCTAATTAAAACAACTACCTTGTCTTCTTTTTTCTTATAACTTTAAGTACTTTAAGTATTTTAGGCACTTTAAGTACTTCCTACTTGTGATATTCAATCAAACCTTCCATCGGCGTTCTGATTATCTTACCCATTTTAACACCCCAATTAGCAGCTACTTGTTTTAGTATATCACTAAAATAATAAGCAATAGAACCGGTAGCATTAACAGGCAATTCTTTGTAACCTGTATAATGACTTACCTGATACTTAAAGAACTTATCAAACGAATCGGACATAAGATTTATAACATAAGGATGATCGATATACTTGCTCATAAAGGGTGTGAAAGATGCAAGGAAACGATTGGCAAACGGTTCTTTATAAACCGCATTTAGTATCTTATCAAAACGATATGGATACATTTCTTCATAGAGCTTCCTGATGTCAGCAGGCATTTCATCTCTTAAATAATCAGAGATAAACATCTTGCCGGCATACACTCCTCCTCCTTCATCGCCAAACATATATCCAACGGAAGAGACATTTTCAACAACATCTTTTCCATCATACAAACAAGAGTTAGAGCCTGTGCCCAGGATGCAAGCTATACCTTTTTCTCTGCCACATAACGAGCGTGCAGCACCATCCAGATCATGCTCAACTTCAACTTTGGCATTGCGAAAGAAGTCTTCGAGCGGCGATTGTATAATCTGATTCTTTTCGGGGGTCGAACATCCCGAACCATAAAAGAATACCTTCTCGATGAACTTTGCATTGACGAATGGAAGCAGATTCTTATCCAGTTCCTCGGTTATTACTTCTTCGGTTACAAAGTAGGGATTGAACCCTATTGTTTGAAACGATTTGGGTTCGTGTTCGGTGTCTATTACACACCATTCGGTTTTGGTTGAGCCACTATCAGCTATTAGTATCATGATTTATTTATTTTAAAAGTTCAATTAATTTCGGTGCAAAGATAAGCATTCCTACTATTGCAGCAGCAATTGCCGTAATTAAAACTGCTGCTGCTGCACAATCTTTTATTAAGCCTGCCTTTTCGTTATGTTCGGGCGAAACTATATCTACAATTCCTTCGATAGCAGTATTAAAAAGCTCAGCACTAAATACCATAGCCATCACTATTAGTATCATTAGCCATTGTGTATGACTTATTTTAAAGATAACACCGGCAATAATTACCAAGATGGATATTATTATATGTACTTTAAAATTAAGTTGTGTGGCAGCTCCATGTTTTATCCCGTTAAGGGCATACTTAAAGCTCTTTAAGACTTTTAATACTGATGTTCTGGAAGTATTGTTTTCCATTAATACCTTAAATAAAAGGATTGTTCATGGCTTCGTTACCTATTGAAGTTGAAGGACCGTGACCGGGATATACAATATAAGTTACTTCTAAAGTAAAAAGTTTGGTAATAATATTCTTCTTTAACAAATCATAATCGCCTGTAGGGAGATCAGTTCTGCCAATACTTTCTTGAAACAATACATCGCCCGTAATTACAAACTCCTGCGTATGATTTACCAAACAAATACTGCCATCAGCATGACCGGGAGTATAAAGAACTTCTAATTCAGAATTGCCAAACTTAATCTTATCACCTTCATTAAGAGAGCCTGTAACCTTGGCTACCCCTTTTAAATTAAAACCATAAACATTGGCTTGAGCAATTGCATTGTCCAGAAAAACCTTGCCGGCAGCATGCATAGTAATCCCTAAACCGTAGGTGTTTTCAACAAAAGCACTCCCCAATATATGGTCGATGTGGCAATGCGTGTTTACAAGGCAAACAGGCTTTAAGCCTTCGTTAGTTATGTAGTTAGCCAGCTCATCGTCTTCGCTTTTGTTATAATTAGCTGCATCTACAATTATGCACTCTTTAGTCTCATCATACAGCACATAGCAGTTTACCTGAAAATCATTAAATACAAATTTCTTTATCGTGATCATATTATTATTTTAAATCGTTTGTTTGTTTTAATTCCGCTTAGCAGTTTTTTTACTGCTTAGCGGATAGGTAGTTTGCCGATTATATCCGCTAAGCGGCATAGAACCGCTAAGCGGAAGATTGCACTCCCTTTTCGACTTGTAAAAGTACTAAAAATATTAAATACTGAGCTGATATATTTTTTGTTTAATTCAAATAAAGTTGATGATTTACCGAAAATATAGGGTTAAAATTCAATCTTACTAAAAATGGCTTTTTGTAAAGTATTAATTATGACCTGAATCACTAACCCTAGAATCTAGGGTGAGCAAAACAGGATTGTTTTGCTTCCCCTGAAAAAAAATAGTAGTGATTCAGGTCTGTTTTAGGCACTTCCATTTTCAGGAGTAGTAATTCAGTTCTGTTTTAGTCTATTTCAATTTCAGGATTAACAAAACAATCCTGTTTTAGTCAATCTCAATTTGAGGGAAAACAAAAACGTCTACTTTTCAATATTTGAGTAATGATAATGTAAATATTTAATTTAGGAAATAATTATTCTTTTTTTGTTTTGGTTTGATAAAATTGAGTAAGTTTGCGAAAAAATTCAAATAAAATGAAAAAAATAACTTTACTTACTACAATTATTGGTTTTATAATACTTATAGCCTTTTGCACAAGTTGTACAAGAACAAAACCTTTAAGCGAAATTCCTACTTTTAATATTAGCAATGATTCGCTTCAACTTACTTTAAATTCAATTATAACTGCCGAACATATAAATATATGTGGATATGAGAAAAAAAGTTTGTCGAGCACGACAATATTTCTCCAAATTGATATTTTAAATGGTAATAATATTCCTTCAGGTAATAATGAACAACAAGTTTTATCAAAAAAGATAGCTTCATTTTTTAAACATGCTTTAAAGAATCAAAATGCTTATGCCGAATACAGAATTAAATACGCAAAGAAATTAAAAGATAATTCTTTAGTTACTTTAAATTCGTATCAATCTTTTAAATTTAAGAGTGATGAATTATAAAATGAGTGCTTAAAAATGCATTAATAGCTTGTCGAAAGGGAAAGGTCATTCCAACCCCTTAGCTTCGTTCCAATACACATCCATTTCGGCAAGCGTCATATCGTGCAGGCTCTTACCCATCTTAATGGTTTTTTCTTCTAAGTATTTAAAGCGTTTAATAAACTTACGGTTGGTCTTTTCCAAAGCATCTTCAGGATTAACATTAATAAAACGGGCATAATTGATCAACGAAAACAATACATCCCCAAACTCATCCTCAACCCTTGCTATATCAGCATTCTTCACCACCTCATCATTCAGCTCGTCAAGTTCCTCTTTCACCTTTTCCCACACCTGGTGCGGCTGTTCCCAATCAAAACCCACACCCTTCACCTTATCCTGTATACGATAAGCTTTAATCATAGCAGGCAACGAGTTAGGCACTCCTTCAAGCACCGAACTTCTGCCTTCGTCCAGCTTAATTTGTTCCCAGTTATTGGCAACATCATTAGCATTCTCCACCTTTACATCACCATAAATATGTGGATGACGGTTGATAAGCTTCTTCGAAATGCCTTCCAACACATCTTTAATATCAAAAGCACCTTGCTCAGAAGCAATCTTAGAATAAAAAACGATATGCAACATCAAATCACCTAATTCCTTGCGCACCTCATCCAAATCCTTTTCAATAATAGCATCCGATAATTCATACGTTTCTTCTATGGTAAGATATCGTAAACTATCGATAGTCTGCTTTTTATCCCATGGGCAATTAGCACGCAAGTTGTCCATTATAGTCAGTAGTTCTTCAAAAGCCTTTAGTTTGTCAGTCATTATTTGTTGTTTATAGTGTTAATAATAGTGTCAATATCAATTTGATTCATGCAATTAAAATGTTGTATCGGGCATTTATCATAACCCAGTTTGCTGCACGGCCTGCACGAAAGCCCTTTTACTTCCATTATTGTTGATTTGTTTTCTTCCCCTTTCGGGAAATAAGGATACATACCAAACTCAGGAACAGTGTTTCCCCACAAGGATATTATTTCTTTTTTAAATGCTGCCGCAATGTGCATCAAACCCGTATCGCCTGTTATCACTTTAGCTGCCTGCTCAATAATAGAAGCCGATTGATTGATGTTATAACTTCCGCAAGCATTCATAATATCCTTATTAGTACTCTTT
>JBAXLO010000018.1:0-34621 GCA_037134755.1 Bacteroidota bacterium
GAAGGTGATAAAAAAAAAGGTAAAAGGATTTTTAAGCCTGTTGCGGCTTCTCACAAAGTGTTTTGTTTTGATTATGGTTCTATAAAAATATTAAAATCAAATTCAATAATCTGGCATAAATATGAATTATCAGAGGATGAATTAAAATCAGTTATTTTTTATTTTAAAGCAAAACCGGAATATTATAGAGAATTTTTTACTGGGCATTATTTAAATTTTGATAAATTTCAAGATCGCTTATTAGCTTTGAGAAAAGAGTTGGAAGACTCTATTGAGCATAATAAACATCTTCTAAAAAGAAAACAATGGATTATAGATTATTTTGATAACATAACTATTTAAAAGATAAAAACTTTACATCCCTTAAAGCAAAGCATCCTTGTCCCCTTCTAATTTAGCCATAGCATTAAGCTACAACAAATAAGAAGATTGATTATAGCAATGCCGCTAATAAAATTATTACACAAAAAACGCACTACAAATAGATCATCGCTATGTGACTTAAAAACAGCATTGAAGAAACCTTTTTATTGAAAAAAACAACAATGTTTTAAGCGCTCTCTTTTTAGATTTGTGAGCTTGTTGAACGAACTTTAATAATTAATTTTATTTTGGTTTAAATATAAAGAGTATTTTTGCACAATAATATTTATAAATATCAGATGAAACTGATTTGGCTAAACTGTGAAAACAAATAAGAATTAAAATTAGAATAAACAGTCAATATGCTTTTTAACTCATTAAACTTTGCAATATTCTTACCTATAGTATTTCTACTTTACTGGATTGCAACAAAAGGGAATTTAAAACTACAAAACATTTTACTCCTTATTTCAAGCTATTTTTTTTATGCTTGTTGGGACTGGCGCTTTATGTTTTTACTTATCTTTTCAACCCTATTAGACTACTTTACAGGTATTAAAATATATGAATCCACAATAAAGAAAAAGAAAATATTTTGGTTGTGGCTTAGTATAGTTATCAACTTAGGTTTTCTAGGAGTTTTTAAATACTACAATTTTTTTGCTTCTTCCTTTGCTGATGGACTATCGCTATTAGGATTTAAAGCAAATTTTGGATCTCTACAAGTAATCTTACCAGTAGGTATTTCATTTTATACGTTTCATGGTTTATCCTATGTTATCGATCTTTATAAAAACAAAATAAAACCTGAAAGAAACTTTATTTACTATTCTGTTTTTGTTAGTTTTTTTCCTTTACTAGTAGCCGGTCCCATAGAAAGAGCAACGCATCTTTTACCTCAAATTCTTAAGAAAAGGGAGTTCGATTATTCAAAAGCCATTGATGGACTGCGACAAATATTGTGGGGTTTATTTAAGAAAATTGTAATAGCAGATAACTGTGCAGAATTTGCAAATGCAATTTTTAATAATTCAAGCCATTATTCAGGTAGTACTCTTGTGTTAGGTGCTTTGTTTTTTACATTCCAAATCTATTGTGATTTTTCAGGATACTCTGATATTGCATTAGGTACAGCACGTTTATTTGGCATTGACCTTTTGCGAAACTTTGCTTTTCCATATTTCTCAAGAGACATTGCTGAATTTTGGAGACGTTGGCACATTTCTTTATCATCATGGTTTAAAGATTATCTCTACATTCCTTTAGGTGGCAGCAAAGGAGGGATTTGGATGAAGATACGCAATACCTTTATTATTTTTCTTGTAAGTGGTTTTTGGCACGGTGCTAATTGGACTTTCATAGCTTGGGGCTTTTTAAATGCTTTATATATAATGCCTTCAATTATTTTCAACACACATAGAAACAACCTTGACATTGTGGCAGGAGGAAAATATTTACCAACTATAAAAGAAGCTACATCTATATTCATTACATTTAGTTTAACCGTATTTGCCTGGATATTCTTTAGAGCAGCCAATTTAACACTTGCATTTAGTTATATCTCTGAAATATTTTCTAGTACCTTGTTTAAAACACCACATTTCCCTAATACTGATAAAGCCATATTAATTATTTTTCTGACGGTATTGTTTTTAGTAGTTGAATGGCTTGGAAGAGAACAACAATATGCTATAGCTAAACTTGGATTAAAATGGCCAAAACTTCTTCGTTACTCTTTCTACTATATTATTATTCTAGCAATTGTTGTTTTTAAAGGAACTTCAAATCAATTCATATACTTTCAATTTTAAATCATGAGAGTTTTATTAAAGAAACTGTTTCTATTTACATTTATACCAGCTCTTTGTTGGGGTCTAATCGATGCAATACTCCCTATAACATTTTTTACTCATAGACACCATGAAGCTATTACCTTTCAATCTATAGTTCCGGCAAAAACTAAAATGTACCCTAATATATCATCATCAATGGATGCAGTTGGTGATTTAGCCTATTATACTAAATACGAAATCATAAAACATGAAACATGGAAGACAGACAAACTTGGATATAGAAATGATGAATTTATTGAAGATCCAGATATTTTATTTATAGGGGACTCATTTATTGAAGGAAGTAGTTTAAATCAAAATCAAACAATTTCTAATAATGTAAGCAAAAAGCTAAAACAAGTAAAAGTATACAACATGGCTCCCTGTAACTTCAATGAATTTATTAAATATCTTAAGATTGGAGTAATTAAAAAACCAAAACTCATTATTTTTTCTTCTGTTGAAAGAAACGTTCCTGATATGATAGCAAATCACATTTCAGAAAACAACCCTGTTGAAAACTTACTAAATAATGCCTTTTCATTTAACAATATTAATATATATATCGACAAAGCACTTAAACTATATTCTGTTAATTGGATTAGAGCTCGTATAAATGGAACAAAAGGTATAGGAATTCAAAGTGGTATAAATCCAAATATGTTTTTTTATAAAGGTATTAATCAAAAATATAATCCGGAAGATTTATCAAGTACTACAAAAGTACTATTAGCATATAAAAAATACTGCGATTCATTAGGAATATACTTTCTGTTTTTGCCTATTCCAAATAAGGAAACAGTATATTATGAATTGGTTCCTTTTGAAAAACAACCAAACTATTTATTAAGGTTAGATTCATTATTAAAAAATTCTAATATCCCTTCAATTAATACACTTAAAATATATAATGACTACAGAATATCAAATACAAAATTATTATATCATTTTGACGACACTCATTGGAATTCAAATGGGGTAGAAATAATATCTAATGAAATAATTAATAAATTAAACACAACTCCTCAACTTGACTGTTTTTCAAGCGAGTTTTTATTAAAAAAATAATAAAACATAATGTTTAAAATAAATAATATGATTTGAATTACCTAAAGTTAAAACTATTAAGAATTAATAATGTAATTTTGCAGAAATAAATAAAAAGAAGCTCACAATGTCTATATCCTCTAACTTTAAACACCACATTTTAAAAGTAATCTTAATTATTACATTTATAATTATAGCTAATTTATCACTTAACGCTCAAAATAGAATTAGTAATTATAAAATTTATTTCGCTGAAGGCAAATTAAATAGTAAAGATATTATAGTAATCAGAAAATATGAAAACTTTGGACAACAATACTATTTGGTAGTTACACCTGAAGATCTTGAAACACAAATCATCCCTTCAAGTCAAATAAATGTAAAAACAATAAGTTGGCAACAAATACTTGTTAAATATAAGAATTCAGCTTATGTAAGGGCAATAGAGACAGCTCTTAATCAGTCATTCTCAATTCAGAATTCAGGAATAACACATGGTTACCCCAAAGAAAAAGGAATTACATTAACAATAGATTTATGCCCTTCACATAAACCAATGGATAGAGTTATTTTCACATCTCTGATTACTGAATTCAAGAAAATAGAAATGCCTGTTCCTATAGCATTATCAATTACCGGCAGGTTTATGTTAACACATTCAGAAGACTTATACTGGCTTAAAAACCTTATTGATTCGTGCGAAATATCTGTTACTTGGATTAACCACACCTTTAACCATCATTTTAATCCAAAAAAATTATTAAAAGATAATTTCATATTAGAGCCCGGCACTGATCTTAATTTCGAGATACTTGGAACCGAAATAGCTTTACTTCGCCATGGTTTTACACCTTCTGTTTTCTTTCGTTTCCCGGGATTAGTTTCTAAACACAATATAGTTGATAGTGTAACTGAATATGGACTAATACCAATTGGTAGTGATGCGTGGTTAGCAAAGGGACAACCAATTCATGTAGGAAGTATTATATTAATTCATGGCAATGGAAATGAACCATTAGGCATCAAAGATTTCATAAAATTATTACAAGAAGAAAAAACATCTGTAATGAAAAAGGAATGGCTTTTGTATGATTTAAGAGAAAGCATAGAGAATGAATTTCAAGAGTAAAAAGCTTTTGCTTATTACTTTTTTGCATTTAATTAATTTATTTAAACATGAGAACTAATTTCTTCTTATCTTTGCATTACATATTCAAACAAAATGGATAAATTTATTATTTACTTTTTTCTTATCATAACAGTTTTAGCAAGTGGCTATTCACTAATTCTGTTTAAGGTAGAAAACAAAAGATTACTTAAACTTTTGTTAGCATTTAGTGGTGCTTTTCTTTTAGCTATAAGTTTTCTAAATCTTGTTCCTGAGATTTATAAATCTCAAGATAAGACAAATATAAATATTGGATTGTATGTACTTCTGGGATTTGTTTTACAACTATTCTTAGAATTACTGACAAAAGGTGTTGAACATGGGCACTCCCATTCACATACTCATGAGCACGAACATGAACACAAACATGAAGAAGTACTTCATGTTGCCCCTTTAGGATTAATGATAGGTATTTGCATTCATTCATTTTTAGAAGGAATGCCTATTGTTGAAAAATTTGACCCTGCTGTACAACACTCACTTGCTATTGGCATTGTCATTCATAACATCCCTATATCTTTTGTATTAATGAGTTTGTTTTTAGCTTCAGGCATGAGCAAAACCAAGTCATTTCTTTTGTTAGGTATCTTCGCTTTAATGACACCTTTAGGTTCAATATTAAGTAATTTCCTCAGCCAATCATTTATAAACTCTACAACTATTTATTTTGATGTTATTATGGGAGTTGTTGTAGGTATATTTCTCCATGTTTCTACCTCAATACTTTACGAAACATCTGAAGATCATCAATACAATCGTCAAAAATTCTTTACAGTAATAATAGGGATAATTATTGCGTTATTAGTTCCTTTGCACTAAGCTATGAAACTATCAGTAATTATTGTTAACTATAATGTAGAGCATTTTCTGGAGCAATGTTTGCTTTCTGTTTACGAAGCATGTAAGAGCATTTCTTCCGAAGTTTTTGTTGTTGATAATAATTCAGTTGATGGTTCTATAAAGATGCTTAAAGAGAAGTTTCCTTCTATTATTCTTATAGAAAATAAAGATAATAGAGGGTTCTCAAAAGCAAATAATCAAGCTATAAGTATTGCTAAAGGTGAGTATGTTTTATTACTAAATCCTGACACTATTGTTGAAGCTGACACTTTTAGTAAGGTTATCAACTATATGGATATTAATCCTGAAGCAGGTGGTTTGGGTGTCAAGATGATTGATGGTAAAGGAAACTTTCTTCCTGAAAGTAAAAGAGGTCTCCCCACTCCTACTGTTGCTTTTTACAAAATATTTGGATTGGCTGCATTGTTTCCTAAGTCAAAGACATTTGGTAAATATCACTTAGGTTTTCTCGATAAAGATAAAACACATGAAGTTGAAATACTTTCCGGTGCATTTATGTTGATTCGAAAATCAGTTCTTGATAAAATTGGCAATCTCGATGAAGACTTTTTTATGTATGGTGAAGACATTGATCTTTCATACAGAATCATTAAAGCAGGTTATAAAAACATCTATTATCCACTAACACGGATAATTCATTATAAGGGAGAAAGCACACGTAAAAGTAGTGTTAATTACGTGTTTACATTTTATAATGCAATGATTATTTTTGCTCGTAAACACTTCTCTCAAAAGAATGCACAACTTTTTTCAACACTAATTAATATTGCTATTTATTTAAGAGCTTTCCTTTCGGTTTTGAGAAGATTTTTAAATAAAATCATATTACCTCTAATTGACTTTGGAACAATTTGGTTAGGTATATATCTTATTAAGAATTATTGGTCACATTATGTGCTTTCCGGTGACGTTGAGTATTATCCAAAAGAATATATATTAATAGTTGTACCTATATATATAATAGTATGGTTATTTAGTTTTTACTTTACAGGAGGTTACGAACGTCCCCATAAATTAAGTAAGATATTTCAAGGAATTAGTATTGGTACTGTTACTATATTAGTTATTTATGCTTTACTAAGTACACCTTTCCGTTTTTCAAGAGCTATTATTCTTTTAGGAGCTGTTTGGAGTATTATTATTATGATTTTAATGAGAATAATGCTTCATTTTAGTACTATTAAAGATTTTAAATTAGGTGAGAATATTAATAAACGATTTATAATTGTTGGTGACGATGATGAAGCCGAAAGAGTTGCAGATTTATTACGCAAAACTAATATTAATCCCTCCTTCATAGGACTTATTAACATTAACGATACCTGGAATAATACTAACTTTATAGGTTCTGTTAATCAGATAAAAGATATTATTGAAATTTATAAGATTGATGAAGTAATCTTTTGTGCTAAAAGTATTTCTGCATCTGATATCATTAGTAAGATGTCAGAGCTTAATAATATGACTATCGAATACAAAATTGCTCCTCCTGAAAGTTTATTCCTTATAGGTAGCAATACTATTAACACTTCAGCTGATCTTTATGTTATAGATATTAATGCAGTAAGTAAACCTAATAATAAGCGAAATAAACGTCTTTTTGATGTATTGGTTTCTTTAGTTTTAATAATCTTTTCTCCAATAATGCTATTTATAGTCAAACGACCAATAATGTATATTAACAACATTATAAAGGTTCTTTTTGGTTTAAAAACGTATGTAGGTTATTATTATAATGATATTGACATCAGTAAATTTCCTTTACTAAAGAAAGGAATATTAAATCCTGCCGATATGTTCTCGGACAAAGAACTTAATAAAGAAACACTTTACAAATTAAACCTTCTTTACTCTCGCGATTATAAACTCTCTAATGATTTAAAAATTCTTTTTAACAATCTACGTCAATTAGGCAGATAAATTAAGTTTTACAATGATTATCTGTTGAAATATTAAACACATGTATAATTTTAATACAATTTGCAATCATGCTGAATTTAAAACTTTTAAATAGCATCTTTCCCAATCGTGTTGAATTATTAAACACATTTATTATTTTTCATAAATAAAATTATTACAGTCCTCTCTATGATACTGTTAGTTATCACATTATTTATTATTGGCATGATAATTGAATACTAAAAATTATTAACACATAATAAATAGAAATCATGGTAATATTAATTTTAATTGCATTCATAATCATAAGTATGGGAGTGGATGCTGCAATAAAGTATAGCAGACAAAGAAAATTAAAAGTTCCTGCTCTTTCAACAACTCCTTTTAAAGTATTTAATGAAAATACAATATCAATTCCAAAAGGAATATATTTTGATAAAACTCACACTTGGGCTTTTATGGAGAAGAGTGGAATGGTAAAAATAGGTTTAGATGATTTCCTTTTACATATAACCGGAAATTTAAATAAATTAAATTTAAAAAACTCAGGTGACAGAGTTCAAAAAGGTGAAGCTTTATTATCTATTAATCAAAATGGGAAACAACTTACTATCTACTCCCCTATTTCCGGTACTGTTAAATATCAAAATGATGAACTTATTAAAAATCCATCATTAGTATATGCTTCTCCATTTAATGAAGGCTGGCTTTATATGATAGAACCTTCTAACTGGTTAAGAGAAAATCAATTCATGTTTATGGCCGATAAATATATGGAATGGTTAAATTTTGAATTTTCAAGAGTTAAAGATTTCCTATCCACAATAGGACAAATAAACAATTTAGAGCCTTCACTTATTATCCTTCAAGATGGTGGAGAACTTAAAGATAATGTTCTTGAAGATTTCGGACCAGAAGTATGGGATGATTTTCAAACAAAATTTATTAATATTTCTAAATAAATGACAATTACAGGTTAATTTATATGTAGTTATCCAGTATCTCTTAACTATAATATTACAATAATAAGCAATCTTTTTGAAAAAAGAGATTGCTTTTTTAATTTTAAAAGTCTCCATTACATTATTATATTTGAAATAAAAATTAAATAAAATAAACAGTGAATATTTATACATTTTAACCATAATTTATATTAAATTTGTAGTTTATAAATAACTTATATATAATGGTGTCAAAAATTAGTAAAATGCTTGAAAGTCCATTACTCAAGAAGTATTTAAAAGTTCGGTCTTCTATTTATGGTCGGGTAGTTTATATTATTATTATCCTATCAGTTTTCCTTTTTGTATCATTTGGTATAATATTTAGATCCGTCAACGAAGAATACATGAAAAGTATAATTCGCCAACGTGGAACTAATGCGGCACTGCTTGTAAGAAGTGCTTTATATCAGTCGATGTTAGAGAACAACAAAAGTGCTATGCAGAGTATGCTTGATGTTATTAACAGAATGTCAGGTATTGATGACGTGAATTTATATGATATTAAAGAGAATTTAGTTTATTCTTCATTTAAACCTAATACAACAGGACATAGTAATCCAAATTGCAAAGAATGTCATTCAAGTATAAATTCAATATTGCCCGAAAAAGACAACTTTTATAAAGTTATCGGTATCAATAGTGAATGTATGATGAATAATAACGACAATAGCCACAGGCATTTATTAATAAACTCACCTATCAATAACGAAAAATCATGTTATACAAGTTCCTGTCATGCACATCAACAAAGTGAGAAAGTTTTAGGTTCGCTTGTTATAAAAATACCTTTAGAAGAACTCGATAAAACTCTTCAAAAATCTACTAGAGATTTCTATCTACTAGCTACTCTAATGACTACAATACTTCTTGGATTTCTTATAATGTTTACCAGAAAAGAAATAAAAAGTCCATTAAATGCATTAATCAGAGCAAGTGAAGCTGTATCAAAAGGTGATAGAGAAATGAGATTGGAAATAAAACCGAATCAATTAGGTGATATGAGAATGGTTTCAGCCGCATTTAACGATATGCTTGATAACTTACAAGCTACTAACAACGAATTATATAATTGGTCACAACAACTAGAATATAAAGTACAAAAGAAATCAGAAGAATTAGGTCAAGCTCAAAATGAACTTATAAATGTTGAAAGAATAGCTTCTTTAGGAAAATTATCTTTATCAGTTGCCCATGAAATTAACAACCCCCTTTCAGGAATTCTTATTTACACAAAATTAGTTCATAAACAACTTCTTAATGAAGAGATGAAATCAGAAAAGAAGGAATCTGTTTTAAAACATTTAAAAATGATCGAGAATGAAACTAAACGATGTGGAGATATAGTGAAAAGTTTATTAGATTTCTCGAGAAAAGATCAAAACCTATTCGAAGATAAACATATTCATGAAGTATTACATGAAACAAGTGATCTGTTAACTCATTCGATGAAAATAGCTAAAATAATTTTCTTAACTGATTTTTCTGCTAATTTTGATTTAGTTTATTGTAATCCTAACCAAATTAAACAAGCCTGCATAGCCATATTGGTTAATGCATTGGAAGCTGTTACAGAAAATGGCGAAATCTTATTTAAAACATATAACCCTAACGAAGATCAGATTACAATAGAAATCACAGATAATGGATCAGGCATTGCCGAAGAAGATATCCCACATATATTCGAACCGTTCTTTTCGACCAAACATAATACCAGAGGAACAGGTTTGGGCTTATCTATTGTTCATGGAATTGTACAAAGTCATAATGGTAAAACCGGAGTGATTTCTGAAGTAGGAAAAGGATCTAAAATGTCAATAACATTACCATTAAAAAAAGAAATTAAAGAAACCATATTATGAGTAAAAAAATATCAATATTAATTGTTGATGACGAAGATTCAGTCAGAGACTCTCTCTTCAATTGGTTTATAGAAGATGGGTACCGAGTAGAGTGTGCTGAGAATGCAAAAATAGCTTTATCTAAACTTGAATCCGATAGCTTTGATATTATATTAGCTGATATAAAGATGCCTGGAATGGATGGGCTGGAAATGCTTAGAAGAATAAAATCATTAAAAGCTGATGCAATAGTTATAGTAATGACAGCTTTTGCCACAGTTGATACTGCTGTTCAAGCTTTAAAAGACGGTGCTTTTGATTATATCACAAAACCATTTGATCCTGATGATCTATCTCATTTAATTAGAAACGCTTCAAAACAGATATCTTTATTACAAGAAAACGAGATCCTCAAAGAAAGAGTAATTACTTTGGAAAATGTTGAAGATATTATTGGCGAAAGCGATGCAATGAAAAAAGTTTTAAAAGCAGTTGAAAGTGTTTCTCAATCCAATTCTTCAGTAATTATTACAGGCGAAAGTGGTACCGGAAAAGAATTAATTGCAAAAGCTATCCATTCTAATTCTCCTCGAAAATATTTTCCTTTGGTAAGTGTTCATTGTGGTGCTTTGACAGAAAGTTTATTGGAAAGCGAGTTATTTGGTCATGAGAAAGGTGCATTTACAGGCGCTATGTATATTCGAAAAGGTAGATTTGAAATGGCTGATAGTGGATCTATATTCTTAGATGAAATTTCTACTATTTCTACTAAAATGCAAATAGAGTTATTACGGGTACTCGAAACAAAATCTTTTGTAAGAGTAGGTGGTAATAAAGAGATAAGTTCAGATTTTAGAGTAATTTGTGCTACCAATCGCAATCTTAAACAAATGGTTGAAGAGGGAACTTTCCGCGAAGATTTATTTTATCGTTTGAATGTTGTCAATATTCATGTCCCTTCTCTACGCGATAGAAAAGAAGATATTCCTTTGCTTGCCCAGTATTTCATTAAGAAATATTGTACTTCTATGAACAAACCTACTATTCCTATTGATAACTCCTCATTAAAGAGATTAATGGAATTTGATTTCCCGGGTAATATCCGTGAACTCGAAAACATGATCGAACGTGCACTAGTTGTTGGTAATGGAAAGAAAATCACTTTAAAAGATTTTAGTTTCGAGAAGAAATTCATCAATTCTTCCAGCGAAAGTTTAGATGTACAAGAAAAGAATCATATTGCCCAAATATTATTAAAATATGAATGGAATATCTCTCGTTCAGCTAAAGCCTTACAAGTTGACAGAGTAACTCTTTATAACAAAATAAAAAAATATAATTTAAAAGCATTTGGGAAATAGTTTCATTTAATTAAATACTAAAAACTCAGACCTCCTAATAGTTTGTGCATGAATTCTCATAACATCACACTTATATCATTTGGTTATTTTGAAAGTAATTTTTTGAAAAAAATCGCTGATAATATTCATCACGAATTATCAGTAACTGCTAATATTAAAGAAGGTCATCTGGATTTAAGCGACTACTACAACCCTGCCC
This sequence comes from Bacteroidota bacterium, assembly GCA_037134755.1. GTDB lineage: Bacteria > Bacteroidota > Bacteroidia > Bacteroidales > JACABE01 > JBAXLO01. The sequence goes on from JBAXLO010000018.1 coordinate 11,573, forward strand.
GACTTCAATACGATGCTAATAAGCTATTACAACATGTTGATACTTATTTTGCATCTGATAATATTAAAACTATTGGATTATTTAATGTTGATTTATATATACCAATCTTCACATATATCTTCGGACAAGCATATTTAAATAAGCGTACCGGAATAGCATCTATCTACAGACTATGTAACGAAAGATATGGAATTGAATCTGATGAAGAACTGTTATTAGAACGCTTTAGTAAGGAAATCATCCATGAGATTGGGCACACCTTAGGACTTGTACACTGCCATATCCCTGATTGTGTAATGAGATCCGGTACTTATGTTGAAGATATAGATCAAAAGAATTCAAGTCTTTGCCATTTATGTAAAGATAAACTATAAGTACAATAGAAATGAAGTCATGATTAAGTTCCTGACAGCTTTCCCATCCTTTTAGGTATGAGAAAAAGCTTATATATTTAGATATTAGGAGTTAAGTCAAAATACTTGGATATTTAGTGAATATGTTTGGTGTTTTTAGTGAAATGTTTGGTGTTATTGTTCCTATGTTTGGTGTTGACATTCCTTTTCTTGGAGTTGAAGTTGCTTTGCTTGGAATTATTGGCTAATTTTTGGGGTTAACATGTCATTGCTTGGAGATATTGTCACTTTGCTTGGAGTTGGAGTGGATATGTTTGGAACTTTTTCTCTAATGTTTGGAGTTAGAGTTGTTATGTTTGGGACTTTTTTTTGAATGTTTAGAGTTATTTTTTGAATGTTTAGTATTATTTTTTGAATGTTTAGTGTTTTTTTAGAAATGCTTGGAACTTTTTCTCCAATGTTTGGAGTTATTTTCAAAATGTTTGGAACTTTTTTCGGAATGTTTGGAGTTAGAGTTGTCTTGCTTGCGATGAATCTGCATGTTACGATATATATTTTTTTTATAAAGAGACTTAAAATAGTTACCAAAAGAAATAAATAACCACAATTTATTTAAAAGACCCATTGATTCATAAAAAAGAAGAAAAATCTTTTTCACGTAAAGGAAATCCTCAAAGGGTTTAAAAGTATTTATGTATTTACCCTAGCCTTTAGTCTGTGGGTAGTTGAAAGTGTGTACATTCGGCTTTTAAGCCTGATTCTTTAAGCCACATAGTGGCGATCTATTTGTAAACAACAGTAACAAATCTGTTATAGCCCTTCGGTTGGAGCGTAGTCGAAGCATTAAGGGGTTGGAGTTATTTCTTAAAAATAACCACTCATTAAGTTCCCTGCTTTAGGTTCTTGAGCTAGTCGAACGGGTGCGTGCGATAATGATTAGTTAGAATTATTATGTTTTAGCACAATGTTTATTGTTGAGATAAGACTAGATTTACTTTATATTTGCAGTTATAACTTCAACATTATTTGAATAATTGAAAAAATCTGCATCATCAGTTACAATTTTCCAATTTTTTGTACGTGCAAGTTCTAAGTAATAACTATCGTTAAAATCACAATTATCTAATTCCTTATATACATTTTCTAAGTCAATTGAATTAAACTCATCTGAACAGCGCTCAGTATTATTTAAAATTTGAGTTAAAGTTAATTTTATTTGGCTAACTGATTTTTTATAAGTGTCAGATGGAATAAAATCTAATTTATATTTAGACTTCATTACATTTTCAGGTTTTCTTCTCCAATTCTCATACTCAATTTTCAACCAAGCATTACAAAACTCTGATAAAACTAGTGAATTTATCCAAATACAAGCTTTTGCTATATTAATTTTACTAAAGAAGTCTGAATATTTCTGTTGTTTGTGTTTTTGGTAACCAGCAATTGGGCAAAATAAATACATCCAAATATTGTTATCAAAGAAAAAAACATCAGTTGATCTGGGTTGGTAATTAGCTATATCTATAATTTTAGTCATTACTTAATACCTCATTTACCGAATTATCAAAATCCTCTTTATTGGCAAAGTATTCTTTTGCTCTTTCAATAACTAGTTTAAATAAGCTTACATCTTCTGATTTAACATTCTCTAGCTTTAGCTTACTCTCAAGTTGTTCGCTAGTGTATTTACTATAAAGCTGACCTATTGCAGCATTAAGAAATGCAGTTATAATAAAATTTATATTTTGAAAGTCTAACACAACAACAACTTCTTGCATTAAAGCTTTATCAATTTTCTTGAATAATGCATCGCCATCGCTAACACTAATAGCAGCTTCGCCTCCTACTTCATCAAAAACTCGAATGATATATTTGTTTGATTCCATTCTGCAAAATTAATTAAAATTTGATATCATTCACATTTTCATTTTTAAAATGATAAATTGAAGTATCGTCTAAATTAAATTCAATATTAACAATTGTACCTTGAAAAGATTTTGGGAAATCCCTGAAACTTTCTACTTTATTTGAATATTCCCAATATCCGTTGCCTGAAACAATTTGGATTTTACCTTTGTTCAGTTCAACAAAATCTTTAATAATTTTAAAACCTAAGCCACCTGGTATATTTTTACTTATTGGTTTGGTAGTGTTATTTGCAGCTAAAGCCCATTTTATTGCATCTTTTCCATTTAAATCAGCATTCAAATATTCATTAACATTTTTTTGAATACTTTTACCTAGATCAACAATTGTAAAATCTATTCTGGGTGGATTATTATTGGGATAGAATTGACCACAACTATAGACAAAATCACAATTTCCATGAATAACTGCATTGCTATATATCTCAAAAATACTTCTTATAATTTCTATCTGAACAGCATTACTTAATTTTGGGAACTTTTTCTTTCTTAACAGCTCAAATAATATAAATTCTTTTATTAGTTGTTCATCATCAATCTTATTTCTTCGATATTTAATTGTTGTATTATTGAAATCCATTATCATCGAACCACCAAAAGAAGCCATAAAAAAGTTTTTACTAAAAACATCTTCAACTTTTGATTTCAAATTTATCAAGTAAACATTATTGATATTGCTTTTGATCTCTGTTATAATAGCACCTAATACTGCACATAAATTAGCATCAAACCATGCAGTATCAGAAAAATCTAAATAGACATCCTTAAACTCTTCATCTTTTAGATCATTATAAAGTTTTATAAAAAAGCTATATCCTTCATAATTGCTATAAACATTTATTGGTATTGGGATTTTAATCATTAGGCATTAAGCTTTTTTCTGCAAAATTACACATTTAATTCGTAAATATTAATTAATTCTTTTCTTCCTTACCTCAATCAACTCAAAATCTTCATTTCAGAAAGTCTGAATCTTTTAATGATTTTTTACTAACCAATATTTTTATACTTGTTACATTAGTTATGATTCTGCTGCCATTGGAAAATCATCTTCATTTGAATTATACTTTATATTTGGATTGTCTTTTAAGTCTTTTAATAATAGATGATATAACTGTCCTACTAAATAATTTGCTAAACCCTTATCTTTAGATAGTCTGTTCATAAATTCAATAGGTGGTTCGGCATTTTTCAACAATGCTTTGTCGATACTCTCTCTCAACTTCATTCTTTTTACATCTTCAATATTATCTGCCAGCATACTTGCCCTTAATGTCTTGTCAGCTTTTAGAGCTTCATACATATCTTTCACAACTTTATCATCATCACCTAACTCAACAGCATACTTTTCGTTAATTTCTTTAACGATGATTTCTAATACTACTTTCGGGTCTATTTGTTTGCCACCATGCCCATCGCCTTGTGGATTTTCAAGTACGGCGTCTTCTGGGTTTAAAATAATACTCCCGTTTTCTTCCTCCTGTATTTTGTATTTATCCATATCCACCATTTGAGTTACCTCTAATGGCAATGTTTCTTTCTCGTAAGGAAGGTATTTGAAAAGCAATTTTGTAAAAAGATAAAACTTTTCAAGGTCGGTATCAATAAAAGTTATGATTTGCGAAATGAACGAATACTGTCGTACATATTTATTTATATTCTTTCTGAATTTATCTTTATCATCAGCTGAAAGTGGTACATAATTTTCGTCTACTATTTTTTTGAAGAAAGGTGACAGCACTTCAGATTTTACTTTCTTGCGGACAAACATTTCAATAAAATACAAAACATCTTCTTTAGTAAAAACATCTGTTTTTTCAATTTCATATTTCAAATTGTATAGCTTTTGCTTATCTGTACCCTGGTCGAGAGTTGTACTTTGGTAATAGTTTTGAAAATCACTTTGAATATCCTCTTGCTTATTCACAAAGTCAATAATAAAAGTCTCTGATTTCATGCCCGGAATTGTTCTGTTTAACCTGCTTAGAGTTTGTACTGTTGCTACACCACCCAATGATTTGTCAACATACATGGTATGCAAAAGCGGTTGGTCAAATCCGGTTTGAAATTTATTAGCCACTATCAATATTTTATTTGCAGGCTTTTTAAATTCTTCGGCAATGTCTTTTATTTTCGGTCCGTTCATACTGTCCTCTGTATATTTTTCAGGCTCAATTTCTACAGTCCCTGAAAATGCCACTAAAGTTTGAATGTCGAATCCTTGTTCTTTTATTATTTTATCAAATGCAATTTTGTATAATACAGCATGCGCTCTTGAGCTGGTAACCAACATTGCCTTTGCTCTGCCACCAATTTTATGAATTGTTTTTTCCATAAAATGGTTGAGCATTATATGGCTTTTAGAAGCAATAGCAAATGGATGTTTATTCACTTCTTTTAAAAGTAGTCTTTTAGCTTTTAATTTCTCAAAAGCTTTGTCGTCTTCTGCATTTTCATTTTCTATCAATTCAAAATAGGCACTCTTTGTAATATAATTATCCAGTAAATTTAATATAAACCCTTCTTCTATGGCTTGTCGCATGCTATATTCATGAAAGGCACGATAACCTGATTTTTGTGAAGCATCAGGAATCCCAAACAGCTCTAATGTTTTTGGTTTGGGTGTTGCAGTAAAGGCAAAGAAAGATAGATGTGGTAGCTTTTGACGACTTGCCATTATTTTCTCCAATTCTTTTTCAACAGTATCTTTTGGTTCAGCATTTTCATCATCTTCTTTAATGATGTGTTTTAATGCTTCATCAGTTGTCAAACTTATTTTTAAATCCTTTACGTTTTCTCCACTCTGACTACTATGTGCTTCATCTACAATTATAGCAAAACGCTTACCGTTTAGTTGCGCTAACTCTCCTATGTAACCAAACTTCTGTAGTGTACTTATTATTATTTTATCACCTTCGGTTAATGCTTTTATCAGTTGTTTGCTGCCCTTTGTAATAGTTCTTACGGTTCCGTTTATCTTTTCGAACTGCTTTATTTGTTTTTGCAATTGTTTGTCTAATACTATACGATCGGTAATTACAATGATACTGTCGAATATAGGTTGTTGGTTATCGCCAAACAAATTGGATAGCTGATGTGCAAGCCAGGCAATGGTTTTACTTTTTCCGCTGCCTGCACTATGTTGTATTAAATAGTTGTGCCCTGTACCTTTTTCTTTTACATCTTTTAATATTTCACGAACACAATCTCTTTGGTGATAGCGAGGAAAAATGGTTTTTATCTCTTTTGTTTTTTCATCTTCCTCATTGAAAATATAATTATTCAACAACTCCAGCAAACTATCAGCCTGCAACACTTCTTCCCATAAATAACTACTGGCAAATTTGTTTGCTATTACAGGGTTGTGTGTATCTCTGTTGAAAGGTAAAAAACGGGTGTTGCCATTATCTAATTTGGTAGTCATTAAGACAGTGTTGTTATCGACTGCAAAATGCACCAAACAGTTTTTTAGAAACGAATCTTTGGCATCTCTGCGTTTGCAGTATTGTTCTACTGCATGGGTAACATTCTGCCCTGTAAATTCATTCTTTAATTCTAAAGTAATGATAGGAATTCCATTTATACAAATTACCAAATCCAAACTCTTTTCGGGATAAGCACTACTATAATGAACCTGACGAATGATAGAAAACCGATTAGCTTGGTATTTCTTTAAATGTTCAGGATTTAAACCTGAGGCAGGTTTAAAAGCTATAAGTTTTATACTTGCACCTTGCAGCACAAAACCTTCGCGAATTAAATTAAGTATGCCTCTTTTATCTCTTAGTTTTGAAAACTCATTAGCTACAGCTTCAATAGTATCTGTTGGGAATTGTTTTTCTAATTTCTTCCATACATCTGGTTGTGCTTCTTTAATGAACTGTTCCAATAATGCTGTATCAAGCACATACTCCAAATTAAAGTTTTCACTTTTACGGATTGTGTATAAGTTGCTTGCTGCAAGCAATTCAAATACCGTATCTTCAAAATGTATTTCTCTTATGTTACTCATTTTTTTATCTATAATTTTTAATCTTACTAAGAGACACCTTTAGTTTTGATAAATTATATTCATCAACTTCTGTTTCTACACCATCAACTATATTTTTTTTCTTTCTACGTTTTAATTCTCTTACAAACTGTTCAAATTGCTTCTGATTAATTTCTTTCTCTGGGCTTTTAGAACCAAGTATAATCTCAGTTAATTCAAAAGGTAAACCATCACCATTTAATTTAAATTCAACATAAGGGTTCAATATGCCGTGGCTAGTTGTTAACACCCAGCCTTTAGGAGCTTCTTTTTCATTTAAAATATATAATAATCTCACTTCATCTTCAACTGCATAATCAGACGGCTTAAAGAAATGTTTCCAAGTACTTAGAGTCTTAAATTCAAAATTAATATTCAGTTTATTCTTTAACTCTGCTATTATATTTTTTATCAAATCTAAATCAGGATGTATACCTCCAGGTTTACCATAACTTATTCTTTTTAAAATAAATTTAGAATTAAGATGTTCTTCATTAATATTCAAAACTAAACAGACACCTTTTGAATCTTCTGCATATAGTCTCCATTGAGTAAGATCGTCTTCTTTTAAAGAACAAGAAGAAATAAATCTTCTATTATATGCATCTATAGTTTTCCAAAAAGCTTGTGTATAATCTCTGTTTGTACCGGTTATGTAATTTTCTGTATAGTTTACTTCAGTTGTGTCATTCATGCCAACTAGGCAATTCATTCGAAATGAATTGTAGTTAAGCATAGCAAAAAGAGTATTAACAGTAGTATACCTAAATATTTTTTTTAAGGGTTTGTTGTCCTTTAGTAACAATCTAAATATTCTATTCTCAATATTTTCAATGTCAGTGGGGTTCTTAAATGAAAACATTTGGTCAATTTCGTCATATTCAACTGCATTAACTATTTGATTAAATATATTATATATTTGTTCTTTTAAAAACCTGAATTCACTTTTAATAATAAGATTTTTAATTAAATCAGCAATTTGAACTTTGAGAGTTTCTATATCTCTAATTTTATATTTGATTAGGGCTTCTATAAACTCATTGAAACTAAGAAGAGCCCTATGGTTAGTATAACCCTTTTCTGTAACCAGAAATCTTTCACCATCTGAAAGAATTACAAACCTGATATTATTTTCAAAGGCAAATTTTTCTATTCTAGAAAAATCAAATGACTCAAAAAATTGCGAATTCTTTAACTCTATAATAGCAAGAATACGACTACCAATATTAATAGAAATATCGTAAGGAACATTTTTATTTAAAGGTCTAATAGCCTTTAAATCATACAGTTTTTTTGATGTTTGAAATTTTACATTTCTTTCATTAAAGCGTATATAAAAACTTTCTTCTAATTGTGAATCGAATTTCATATTGTTTGTTTTTTAATATTTTCCCACTCCCTAACATCTATCTTCCCCGTAACTGCCTGGCTTATTAATGCTGTTCTATACTCTTGCATTAAATCAATTTGCTTTTGGTATTTGGTGATAAGATTATCCATCTCTAATCTATAATTATCGAGATATTCAATAATTTGTTTTTGCTCGTCAATTGGAGGTAAAGGAATACGATAGCGTTCAACATTTTTTACATTTAAATTTCCTTGTCCGCCAGCTACTACAGTTCCCTCATGATTTAATTGATAGCAATATTCTGTATTGAAAAAATATACAATATATTCACTAAGTATTTCTTTATTTGGTCTTATGTGCGTTAAGCTAACATAAATAGAGAATTCCAAATCAGTATCAATTATACAAGCATCTCCGATACAAGCACCAACTCTAGTAACTAATACATCGCCCTTTTGAGGCTTTTTATTTCTTATAAGTTGTTTATGAAGTGAAGGTTTTATGAAACTATATTTACTAAGATCCATTGCAAATGGTCTGCAATTTTGTGCTGAAAGAAATGCAACACCTTCGCTTTCTTCCACATATTCTGGAGTAGCAGCCACCCCACATGTAAGAATAGAAGTAAGACTCTTAAATTTTCTTATCTCCCAATGTTCGGGTATTTCAGGTACATATTTTATATCTGTTGACTTGTAATTAACTTTAGTATTAATCCCTTTAGTAATAGCTTGGTTAATCTTAAAATGCAACTGCTCCTTCAGCAACTCTATTTGCTTTTGGCGATTAGCTATAAACTTATCTATCTGCCCTGTTTTGTAATCCAGAAATCGTACTATGGAATGTTGTTCGGGGAGTGGTGGTTTTGGAACCAAAATTAAATTATACTTATCGGCACCAATATTTTGAATAGTGGATTGTATAAATATCATATCCTTCCAATTTTCATAAGAAGATGAACTTGTGTAATAATCAAGAAATTTAAAGTTCATTTTTTTTGCATCACAACTTGCCTTAATCAAATAACCTGCAAAGCAAGCTATCCCTTCATAATTATCAAAAAGTAAAGTCTTACCAACAGTTGCTCCACTTCTAGCAAATAGAATATCTCCATTTTTTAATAAATATTCTTTTGCTATTTTAAAAGGAAGGGACTTGAATGTTTCTTCTCGTAATTTCCCACTATTATCAAAATCAGTTATACGAATATAACGAGGCAATTTTCTGTCATCAAGTTCCGCTGCTTCGTTTGCTCCATATTTCAATTTCTCTTTAACTAAAAATTTAAGTTTCCAGACTTCCCATTGCTGTGGTATATCTGAAATATATTCAATTCCTGATTCCTTATATTCTGGATACTTTCTCATTCGGCAACTTCTTTTATTTCAGCAAGCAAATCTTCTGTTTCTTCTTCCAATGCCTCAATATCTGCCATTATTTCGCTAAGGTCGCGCAATGGTTTGTATTCGTAAAAGAATTTGGTAAAAGGTATTTCGAAACCAATCTTATCTTTATCTCTGTCCATCCACGCATCGGGGGCAAAAGGTAGTACTTCGCGTTCAAAATATTCGTCAATGTCCTCTTTCCATTTAATGCTTTCAGTATCGCGTAAGTCGGTATCCTGCAGAGGTTTTTCTTTCCAGTTGTATACTCTGCCTTTTTGTACTGGTATATCATAAGGGTCGGCAAATACAACTTCCGCTTCTTCGTCTTTTTCGCCAATAGTGTCTCTTAACATTTTAAGCAATGCTTTGCCGGGCTGGCTTCCATAAGCTTTTGCGAAAGCAATAAAGAAATTAGTGTCTGACCTCTCCCTAATTCCCTCTCCACCTCGACTCCGCTCGGTGACCGGTGGAGTATCATACCTCTCCCCGTTCGACAAGCTCACGGACCGAAGAGAAAGGGACTTTAAAGCATTCAATATTTTTTCTTGCATGGCTTTACCTTTGGCAATATCGGTTTCGGCTGCTGCTTTATCTTTTTTCTTTGTAGTGGCTAATTCTTTAAACTTACTATGTTCTTTGATGGCTTCCAGCTTTTCGTCAGTAATTTGGTAAGCCAATCGCAATGGTCGCTCAACAGTTACTTTGGTGTATTTAAAATCGCTAACATCATAAATCTTTGAAATCTCAAGAGGCTTTGCTCCCACTCCTTCGGCAGGTGTGGGTTTAAGGCTATATTCTTTGTATTGTTTATAAATATCGGTAATAAGGTTAATACCGCTTTCGCTAATCTCGTATTGTTTTTTGCCCAATGCTTTTATTTTCTTGGTAAAGTGGGGGTGTATGGCATTTATCAACTGCACTTTGCCTTTACGGTTGGCAGGTTTTTTATTATTCAATATCCAGATATAAGAACCAATGCCGGTGCCGTAAAACAAATCTTTGGGCATAGCCACAATACAATCCAGCAAATCGTTAGGGTCGTCCATTATCCAACCTCTAATGTTGCTCCAACCACCTCCGGCATCACCATTAAACAGCGGCGAACCATTAAACACAATACCTATAGTGCTGCCTTGCGAATTCATTTTGCTTATCATGTGTTGTAAAAACAAAAACGAACCATCGCTTACATCAGGAGTACCTGCACCAAAGCGTCCACTAAATCCTTTTTCTTCGGCTTCGTTTTCTACAAAATCACGCATGTTTTTCCAGTCGTCGCCAAAAGGCGGATTGGTAAGCATATAGTTAAAGGTCTTGCCTATCAATCGGTCTTTTGTAATGGTATTGCCATGCTTTATGTTTTCGGCATCCTCGCCTTTAATCAGCAAATCAGATTTGGCAATAGCATACGTCTTTTCGTTTATCTCCTGCCCATATACCCACACATCCAAGTTTTTATTTACAGTTTCCTGCAAATAATCTTTAGCAGTAGTAAGCATTCCTCCGGTTCCGCAACAAGGGTCGTAAATATTAATTCCGGCACCTGCCTTTTGTAGTTTCTCCGTTTCGTTGGCAAACACCAGGTTTACCATCAATCTCACAATTTCGCGTGGAGTAAAATACTGTCCTGCTTTTTCGTTACTGGTTTCTTTCGATTTACGAATAAGTATCTCGAAAATAGTACCCATATCATGATTGCTCACCTTGTCGGGATGCAAATCAATTTTAGGCGACACAAATTCTTTGGTAACAATAAGCAGCAAATCCTTACGCAACAGGGTTTCGTAAATAGGTGATAAGCCCTTTTCGGGTCCACCACTAAAGTTTAAAAGAATATCTTTTATGTTTTCGCTAAAACCTTTCAGATAAGCATCGAAGTTTATACCAATATTATTAATGTCTTTAGTAAGACCAAGCAAGGTATAATCCGATTTATTGTAAAAGTTCTGTCCCGAAGCCTTCTTCAATAATTGATCCAATACTTCAGGTGAAGCAGTATCTTTAAATTTTTCATTAGCTTTAACTACAGTTTCATGAGTACCTTCCAGCACGCAATCAATACGCCTCAACAATGTAAAAGGCAAAATTACCTCTTCATAATCTTTCTCTGCATATTCATCACGGATATGTTCTTTTATATTCCAAATGAACTCCGATATTTCGTTATGGTTTTCCATTTATTCTATTTCAAATTTATTCTCCAAAATTACTTAAACATTTTGGATAAACTGGAATAAAAATAAAATAAAAATTATAATCACCAATTCACCAAACTTGCCTGCCGATAGGTAGGTCGCCAAATCGCCAAATCACTAAATCACTAAATCACCAAATCGCCAAATCATTTTCTTTGCGTCCCTTTGCGAAAACCTTAGCGTACCTTTGCGTGAAATTCTTAATTCTTACCAACTTCACAATACTAAATATTTTTCTAAAAAACTCTTTTTTTTCGAATAAAAACTCAAAACAAAAGCAAAATGGTCTTTTCCAACTTTCAAAAAATGCTTTTTTTTAAACTAAAAACACTTTTCTAAAAAAAATAAAGTCTAAAACAAAAGTTAAATGGTCTTCCCTAAAAATAAAATGGTCTTCGCCAAAAGTTCAAAAACCTAAAACAAAAGTTCAAAAACCCAAAACAAAAGTTGAAAAACCTAAAACAAAAGCAAAAGGATCTTCGCCAAAAGTCTAAAAATCCAAAACAAAAGTTAAATGGTCTTCGCCAAAAGTTGAAAGATCTCCGGGAAACGGTTTTTTTAGAAGAAAGATTGTCCACATTGCGTAAAGCTTACAAACATTACCACAATTATATGTATTAATACAAAAAAGAAAAAAATACAAATCACGAATAAAATTGTTACATTTGCAAAAGAATAATTAATATCTCATAATATGAAAAGAATCATTATTACAACATTAATTGCTGTAGTCTTTAGTTTTACTGCACATACACAATGCCCCAAAGAAGGAAGAACCAGAAAAGGCACACCTCCTAAAATTGAAATGCAGAAACTAAACACCCTTAAAAACAGGAATACACAACCAACATCATCTGATATTGATAAAAATATTACAATAGACAAAATGATGAATTCAAAAGACAATCCAAACGCATTTAAAACCAGTGCAGGTGTAGTTATACAAGGTTATATTCTTAAAGCAAAGGATGAAGGTGGGGAATCGTGTAATTGTTATTCTAATGATAAAAAAGATCAGGATGTACACGTGTATATATCTACAAATAAAAATGCAAAATCAATTGCCGAATGCACAGTAATTGAGGTTACAAAATATTCAAAACAATTACACCCCGAATGGGATGCTGCTTACTTTAATACACATTACAAAGGTCAAAAAGTTGAAGTAACCGGATGGATGCTATATGATTTTGAGCACAAAAATGTGTCTTCAGAAACAAATCCAAATGCTACTAAAATATATAGGAAAACGGTTTGGGAAGTACATCCAATCACTTCAGTAAAAATCATAAAATAATAAATAATAAAAAAGAATTCAAACGGTCGTTAGTTAATTTATGCATAAGTAAATACAGTCCTATCTTAACAAATATAAACATTTTTAAAGATAAAAATCTTATAAACTTTGTATAATAAAGTAAAATAATGATATTATTTACTCAATTGTTAATTCTTTTAATTACTTTTGCATTTATTAATATCTATATAATAAATTAAAAATTTAAAGAAATGTCAAAAATGTTAACTGCTTATTGCATGAAAACCAAAGAAAAAAATGTTCCTATGATTGACGCTGTAATTACCAAAACAACCCGTGGAGGCTATATGGCTCAAGGTAATGATGGAAAAGGGAACAAAATGACTACAATGCTTAGCGAAGCTAATGCATTAGAAGCTATCAAAAACAAAGTAGCAACTAAAGGCTTCTAAAACAACCTTATTCTCAGATTAAGTTGTAAGAAGTTTACGAACTTCAAACCAACATACAAAAAAGGCTGCCTTAATAAAGCAGCCTTTTGTTTTAATATTTATAGATAATTGGTTTAGTATTCGGCAGGAAGTTTTTTAAGTTCTGCATAGGTAAATACAGGACCATCTTTACAAATATAAACTTTACCTACATTACAACGGCCACATTTACCGAAACCACACTTCATTCTGTTTTCTAAAGTAGTGAAGATATCAGTATCTTTAAAGCCTAATTTTTCTAAAATAGGGAAAGTATATTTAATCATAATTGGAGGTCCACAAACAATAGCTATAGTATTTTCAGCACTTGGAGCAGCTTTCTCAAGAACTGTAGGTACAAAACCTATTTCTCCTTTCCAATCAGGAGTTTCACCACCCGGGTCAACTGTTGTAATAAGTTTTACATCAGGACGATCTTCCCATTCTTTAAGCTCATGTTTATAAACTAAGTCATTTACAGTCTTTGCTCCATAAACAATAGTGAAATCTTTAAAGTTTTCACGAAGATCCAAACAATTCCAGATAACGCAACGCATAGGAGGTAAAGCGATACCACCCGCGATAAACAAAAGGTTTTTACCTTTCCAATCATCAATAGGAAAAGTATTGCCATAAGGACCTCTGAAACCAATAATTTCACCTTCTTCTTTATTAGCTAAAGCAGAAGTTACTCTACCTGTTTCACGAAAAGTACATTCAATATAACCTTCGCGAGTAGGCGAAGAAGCAATACAGAAAGTCGATTCCCCCTCTCCTACTACTGAATATTCGCCAAACTGACCTGCTCTGAAATTAAATTTAGCAGCTTCTTCTTCATTCGTAAACTTCAAACGAAAAGTTTTTACAAAAGGAGCTTCTTCAGTTACCTTATCAATTTTCATTAAGTAAGGCTTGTATATATTAGGATTACTCATGTTTAGGTTCCTCCATAATTTTAGTTAAATGTTCACTTAAGTTCATATCAACAGGACAAGCTCTTGAACAACGTCCACATCCTACACAACCAAATACTTTAATTCTATCAGGCATATAAGAGAACTTATGTAGAATACGTTGACGCCATCTCTGACTTTGTGTTTCGCGTGGGTTATGCCCTGAAGTATGTAATGTGAAATGTCCGAAACCACAAGAGTCCCAACATTTAATACGACTTCCTTTATTAGCCGAGCCTTCGTCTTGTAAATCAAAACAAGTACAAGTAGGGCAAACATAAGCACAAGCACCACAACCTATACAACGCATTGACTGAGCTAACCAATAAGGTGCTTCAAAAGAACCGTCAAGATTCTTGTTCAACTCAGTTAGATCAAACTTTTTAGGAACAACAGTGATATAACTTTCCTTATCATCACTAATCTCACCAAAAAGTTCTTTAGCCATATCATATACTTCTTGACCTTTTTCTGTAATAATCTCTACAAGATAATCACCAGCTTTGTTCTTGGTAAGAAGAATATCACTCCCATCTCCTGAAGATGGAGAAATATCAACTGAAGAACAGAAACAATAATCATCATGTTTGCCACAGCTTAAACCTACAACAGTAGTAAGTTTCATTCTTGTAAGGAAATACTTATCATCGTAATCCCATCTGAAAGTAGCATCTAATGGCCTGAAAGCAGCAGCATCACATGGATGTAATCCCCAAAGTACATTCTGAGGAAACTTACTGAAATCAGGTTCCTCAATAGAAGTATCCAATTTATCAGATTTATAATCAAAAAGTTTTTCCACCTTTGGAAAAACAGTTCCTTTTAAAGATTGGACAGTTTGAATATATTCGTCATTAATATCATTAGAATATTTTGTAACGACATCAAATTCTGTTTTATCTCCATTTTTAACAGGAGCATAAATGGTCTTTCCTGAAGCAGTTAATTTATCAAATAACGCAGGAAGAGACTCTTTTTTTAACAGTTTATAATTTTCAGTTGCCATAATTATTATCTAATAAATGTTTCTTTATCGTCAGGTTTGTAAGTTGAAAGAGCATAAGGTTCTGTCAACGATTGACCTGCTGAATAACCAAATTGTTTTTGAATATCCATTGATAATTTCTTAGTCAATAGATTTATAGGAAGATCTAATGGGCAAGCTCTGCTACATTCGTCGCAACCAATGCAACGACCTGCTAAGTGCATTG
The DNA here is from genome assembly GCA_037134755.1 of Bacteroidota bacterium. Classification (GTDB taxonomy): domain Bacteria; phylum Bacteroidota; class Bacteroidia; order Bacteroidales; family JACABE01; genus JBAXLO01. Next base: position 26,704 of record JBAXLO010000018.1, read on the forward strand.
CTCTGTTTATGTGCCATTCAAAATTACCTTGTTTATGAGAAGGAACCGACACCCACTGTGGTTGATTAAAATCAGTTATGCAAAGTGTACAATAACACATTGGACAAGCTGACCGACATGCATAACACTTAAAACATCTTGAGAATTCATTTTGCCAGTAAGCCCAGCGTTCTTCCATAGACATTGCATCAATCTTATCGATCAAAGCCTGTTCTTCAGGAGTAAAACTTAAGTCTTGCTGGTTAATATATCTTTCGATGTCAGCGAAATCTTTAAACTCAATAATGTTATTATCCTTTGAGATACCTATTACTTTAATAAAGTTTTCGTCTAATTGTTTTTCTGAAGCAAGAGTGATAATACTTTTCATTACAGGAAAAGAAGCTACAACAGCTATTTTAGTATTTCCAGATAATTTATGCTGCGTTAAATAAACAGCTAAATTATGAATACAACGTTCATCATAAATTAAAGTATCAGCTTGATCAGGAGAACTTATAAAAGCAGGTCTTGCTTTTCCGGCAGTACCTTCTTCGTATCCAACTACTATCTGAACTTCATTGTTAGATAATAATTCTTTAGCTTTCTGTCTTAGTTTATCCATTGTTTACCTCCGTTTCTTGGTTAACCATCTTACGATAATTATCATAAGGGCCTAACTTTTTAATTCCATCAACAGTAGTATTTACAATTTCAGCCCATCTGGCACCTTCAGCAGCAGAAACCCATGAAAAAGTAATACGGTTTACATCTACACCTAAAAAATCAAGCATAGTTCTGAAAACCATCCAACGTCTTTTAGCATGGAAATTACCAGAAGTGTAATGACAATCATTAGGATGACAACCTGAAATGATAATACCATCAGCACCTTTAGCAAAAGCTTTTAAGATGAGCATAAAATCTATTCTACCTGTACAAGGAAACCTTATTATTTTAACGTTAGGAGCATATTTAATACGACTTGTACCTGTAAGGTCAGCTCCAGCGTATGTGCACCAGTTACAAACGAATGCAACTACTTTAGGTTCGAATTCATTCATTGTTATAAAGTATTTAATAACGCGTCAACTTCAGCATAAACTTGTTTATGGGTATAACCCAAAATATCTATAGATTTAGAACGGCACAATGCAACGCAAGTACCACAACCCTGACAAACACTAGGATTAATAAATGCTATAGTCTTTAATCTTTTCCCATCTCTTGATTTGATTTCTTCTTTTTCGATAGCTTGATAAGGACAAACACTCTGACATAAGAAACAACCAACACAAGTAGAGAACAATGGTGGAGCAGTACGATTAACGACGGCTACAGAAGGATCTCTGGTCAATTCATCATTTGAGAATAAACCACAAACTTTAACAGCAGCTCCAGAAGCTTGTGCCACAGATTCAGGAATATCTTTTACATTCTGACAAGCACCAGCTAAGAAAATACCAGCAGTATTTGTTTCAACAGGTTTTAATTTAGGATGAGCTTCAGCAAAGAATTTATGTTGATCATAAGAAACATGAAGTTTCTGTGCTAATTCTTCAGCACCTGGACTTGCAATACCAGCAGTAGCTAAAACTACCATATCAGCTTCAATCTCTAGTGTTTTTGCATTCATTAAGGTATCAGCACCAACTACAATTAATTTTCCATCACGTTCATAGATACGAGAAACTCTGCCTCTAATATATTTAGCACCATCTTCTTCGATTGCACGTCTTGTAAATTCATCATAATTCTTTCCGGCAGCTCTAATATCCATATAGAATATATAAGCTGTTCCATCATGAACTTTATGTTTATATAGAATAGCATGCTTAGCAGTGTACATACAACAAATCTTTGAACAATATTCAATACCTTTTGCCGGATCACGGGAGCCAGCACAGGCAAGAAATACTATTTTCTTAGGAATTTGTCCATCTGAAGGTCTTCTTATTTCTCCTAAAGTAGGACCAGATGCAGAAGCAATTCTTTCGAATTGTAATCCATCAATAACATCTTTATATTTACCATATCCATACTCTGGAAAGAAATTAGCTCTCTTAATATCAAAACCTGTTGCAAGTACTAAGGCACCTACTTCTACTTCTATAATCTCATCTTCCTGATCAAAACGAATTGCTTTTGTAGGACAAACAATTTCACACACCTTACATTTACCTTTTATATAATAGGTACAATGTTCTTTATCAATTACAGGTTTATTTGGTACTGCCTGTGGAAATGGAACATAAATTGCTCTTCTGTTGCTTAATCCCTGATCAAATTCACTTGGAATATTCTTAACAGGACATTTTGTACAACATAAACCACAACCTGTACAAAGTTTTTCATCCAAACTCTTGGCTTTCTTGCGAATCTTAACTTTAAAGTTCCCAATAAAGCCATCCAAACTTTCTACTTCAGCATAAGTATACAAAGTAATGTTAGGATGTTGAGCAACTTCAACCATTCTTGGAGTTAAAATACACTGAGAGCAATCTAATGTTGGGAATGTTTCAGAAAGCTGAGACATGTGACCACCTATAGATGGATCTTTTTCAACCATTATTACTTTATGACCGCAATTAGCAATATCTAAAGCAGATTGAATCCCTGCAACACCACCACCAATAACCAAAGCAGTTTTAGTTACAGGAACTTTAATAGGCATTAAAGGTTCATTACGCTTTACTTTTTCAACTAATGTACGTACAATATCAATAGCCTTATCTGTTGTCACATCATTTTTGTCATGAACCCATGAACAATGTTCTCTAACATTAGCCATTTCACATAGAAATGGATTTAATCCTGCCTCACCGCATGCTCTACGGAAAGTAGGTTCATGCATACGAGGAGAACAAGCTGCAACAACTACGCCTGTTAGTTTTTCTTTTTCAATATATTCTTTGATCATTGTCTGACCTGGGTCAGAACACATATATTTATAATCAACACTTACTACAACTCCAGGAATGTCAGAAGTAACTTGAGCTACTTTTCCGCAATCAACAGTTGCACTTATATTTTCACCGCAGTGACAAACAAAAACACCTATTCTTGCCATTATTCAACCTCCACTTTTTGAGTTTTTACTTCTTCTTTTTGTACAGTTTCAGCTTTCTTTGGTAAATTAACAGGAACAAAATGACGATTAAATCCTAATTCCTTTTCAGAAATACCTACAGCCAAACCTAATGCTTGTGTAATATATAATATAGGAGTAGTTACTTTTTTTCCAAGATATTTATTAATCTCAGAACGACGCATGTCTAAATTAGAATGACACATAGGGCAGGCTACAATTATAACTTCAGCACCTCTATGTTCTGCATCATCAACAATTTTACCGGATAATCTAGCAACTGTATTTGTAGCAGAAACTGATAAACCAGCACCACAACATTCAGTTTTAAAAGCCCAATCAATTGAATCAGCACCAATTTTACGCATTACTACATCCATAGTCTGAGGATCCTCAGTTCTATCGAATTCTAATACTTTATTTGGTCTAACCAATAAACAACCATAATAACATGCAGCTTTATAGTTAAATTTATTGACTATCTTTTCTTCAATTTTATCAATAATATATTTATCGATAAACTGAATTACATTTAAGGTATTAATAGTTCCTTTATACTCCATTTCCATTACTTCATTAATCTTATGACGAAGATCATGGTTGTGCATCAATTCATGATGAGTAGTGCTAAAGCGACTATAACAAGCAGCACATGGAACAACTACATCAGTAAAGCCTTCTTTTTCTGCAAGAGCTAAATTTCTAGCAGGAAGCGATAGTGATAGTTCTTTATTTAAATTATGAGCAGCTGTTGCACCACAACAATTCCAATCAGGAATTTGCACAAGTTCAATATCGAACCTTTTAGCTAATGCAACTACTGAATCACTGTATTCTCTCGACATTCCTTCTAGGGAACATCCTGGATAAAAGCCTAGTTTCATTTTGTTTCCTCCTTTTTATCAATTGTCTTTTGAAATATCTGTTTGATATTCCGACGATTTTTAATTAATTCCGGTAAGAAATTCAACTTATTCTTTGCAAGCATAGTTGGCACTATACTCATATCTTGCATTAGTTTCATTGATCTAACTTTAAAATCTAAAGTTAAGCCTAACTCATACAACCTACCGGTTTGTTTAATTGAATCAAGGAAAGCTTTATGAAAACTAATAATGTTTTTGGATGCAGGATTAGCTTTGTTTTGTTTGATTGATTCACTTCGTAAATAGTCCATCATTGGAGGTATATCAACTTCCATAGGACAACGTGCGATACACATTTCGCATGTTAAGCAATACCAAATACTTTTTGATCGTAAAACTAATTCTTCATCCTTGGGATCTCCTGTTTGAAGCATCCGCATGATTAAACTTGGGGGGTAATCCATATCTTCAGATACCGGACATCCCGCCGAACATTTCCCGCATTGGTAACATCGAGCAGCTAAAACACCGGTATGCTCTTTAACCTTACCAGCTAAGGAATTGTCAACTATATGATTATGATTATCTGACATAGTATTGAAATTTTCTACAATATTACTGTTTTTTTGCTAACAACATTCAAAAAAAAACATTTTTTTTTACTTTTTTACAATCTTTTTTTTACTTGCAAGTAATACAACAAGTTAAAAAATAAAAACCCCAGCCAATTGACCAGGGTTTTATTTTATTTATTATTTGTTATAAAATTATTTTAACTCTTTTAAAGCATCCAAAGCATGTTGATCATTAGGATCAATAATTAAAATCTTATTAAAATATTCTTTAGATTTAGCTTTATCTTTATTAACATAATAATAATATGAACCAAGATATTGATAAGCTTCAATTAAAACTTTTTTTGCTTTTTCAGGTGTTGGCTCAAGTATAGTAATTACATTTTCATACCAAGGTTTAGCTAAACCAAGTGAATTCTCTGGATCAAAAATTAAATTTACTCTGGCTTTCCAAAAAGAACCTAAATGTGACTGAGGTGATAAATAAACAACAGTACCGAATGCTGTATCGGCTTTTGATATGTACAATTTCAGATTTACAGTATCTGCAAGATCTTTATAAATATTAGCCATGTAATATGATGACACTCCCCATTTATAAAAATCACCCGCTCCAGGATTCTGTTTGTTTTTTATATAATTTTCATAATTATTTGATGCAAGCCCCCATTTTTTCAAATTTTCATAAGAGACAGCAATTTCTTTGAATAATGAAGTCTTAGTTGTATCCATTTGCATAGCTTTATTGAAATACTCTATTGCCAATGAATCTTGTTTATTTCTACTTAATATTTTACCATAATATTCATTGTCTAAAGCATTTATTTTAGTAAAATTTGTAGTATTAAAGAAAGTAGTTATAGATCTCAAAGCATTAGTATCATCCTTTGTCTCAAAAAGATTATATGCTTGAAGTCTTTTCATAATTACATTATCTTTATCATCTTTTAAAGCTTTGTTTGTTTCCTCTAATGACTTTTGATAATCTTTATTCAAATACAATAATTGTGCATAACGCATATGGTCGGCAAGATCAGGTTCAGTTAATGCAAGATATTTCTCAATTGCATCAATAGATTTTGAATAATTTTTCCTAGCATAATACAATTCACTGAGTTCTCTCCAAGCTGGTATATATTTTGGGTCTAATCTTATTGCATTTTGAAAAGCAGTATCACTTTGATCATAATTCCTAGCAGTAAAATAGATGCGGCCTAACTTAAAATAAGCTTCTGTACATTTTTTATCATAATAAAATGCATTTTCATATTCATTAGCTCCTTTTCCATATTCTGATTGATATAAAAACATATCACCACTAACTAAATATATTTGAGCTAATTTTTTATCTAGATCTTTTGCCTTTTGAATAAACTCAGATGCCAATTCATAATTCTTATTCTTTCCTGAAATAGCACCTTCTGCAATTGCAACCATAATATTTGCATCTTTATATTTTGTTAAAGCTGCAGCTTTTCTGAATTCCTTTTCTGCTTCCGTATTTTTCCCCAAATTAACTAATATACTTCCTGTACCTATTATATTATAAGGATCATTTGGATTTAATTTCAACCCATTTTGAAAATAATAATTTGCAGAATCATAAGATTCAGTATTAAAATAAATTTGTCCTAAATAATAATTTGTAAAAGCATCATTTGGATTTAGTTTAAATTTATTTAAAAAGTAAGTTTTAGCTGTTCTATATTGATTCATATTAATAAGCTTTTCTCCATAAGGATCTTTTTGCGCAATTGCAAAATTAGTACTAATAAATAGAGCTATTAACAGCCAAGTTTTAAGAGATTTTTTTAAACTGTTTGTCATTTTCTTAATGAATTTAATTAAAGATCATTTCTTGTTTTAACTATATTAACAGGACGAGTTGCAGGCAATATACCTGATTTTAGAATAACTCTTTGTCCTTTATCGCTTGCTATAAAAGATGCAAAACCTGATGCAAGTCCAACACGAGGTTCTGAATTGATTATATAAATATTTCTAACTAAAGGGTATTGTCCATTAGAAAGATAATATTGAAAAGGTTTGTAACTATTATCTTTATCAGCTTTTTTCTCACTTGATATAGCCATAACTTTTACTTTATCTAAAAAGGAGAGGCATGAAGAATCACTATGGTTACTAACCCAACTTACACCTATTATACCTATTGCATTTTTATTATTAGAGACATAGTTTACTACATCTTTATTTTTTTCTAAAGCTGTAATTTTGCTAGATAACTTAAGTCCTTTGCATACAGAATCAGAAACAACTCTTACAGTACTTGAACTTTGGTTATCAAAAACTAGAACAAGATCTTGACTCTTTGAAGATGTTGAAAGTTGTTTCCAATTACATATTTTACCAGTTAGAATATCTTTAAGTTCTTCCAAAGTTATTAGCGAATCTGTATTTTCTGAATTTACTATTAAAGCTATTGCATCAACTGCTATTTTAGTTTCTTTAGGAAAAAATTTCTTTTCTTTGAAATATTTGTTTTCAACATCATTTAGTTTTCTTGATGCTATAATAAAACGAACACTATCTTTCAATAAATAATCAAAAGCTTGCTTTTCCGTAGTATAATTTACATTAATTGAAGCATAAGTATACAAACCTTCAAATACTTTAACTTCTGAATCTGCTATTGGTTGAAAGGTTTCGTCAACAGCTATATTTATTTTACCTGAAACCGGTGTATCTGTATATTCTTCTTTATTATTTTTACAGCAATATAGAAAAATTATAAAAAAACCGAACATTAAAAATACAACCTTCTTTTTTGAGATTTCATTCGTTTTCATCAGTTATTGTTTTTTGTTCTTTATACAATCTAAAACACCTATAAACTCCATACACAAACAATATGCCACCGAGTGCATATCTTTGAAAAGGTTTCACAGCGGTGGCATAAATATTAGTAAATAATAGTATTGATGCTAAGACTAGATATACAATTACCATTATATATGATAAATATTTTAAAAACAATTTAAAATAATTTATTAGTCTTTCATTCAAGCTTGAGAAATCCATTAATTACTTAGTTTAAAATTAATAGGTATACTCATTTGAACTTTTACAGCAATTCCATTTTGTTTTCCTGGTTTCCAATCCGGCATTGATTTAATAACACGCATTGCTTCTTCATCACAGCCACCTCCAATACCTCTTAAAAGTTTAACTTCTTGAATTTTTCCATCCATATTTACTACAAAAGAAACATATACTATTCCAGATGTGTTTTCTTCTCTAGCTTGTAACGGATAGTGAGTACTACTCATAACATATTTTTGCAGATCCTCATCTCCCCCTTGAAATGTAGGCATTTGTTCTACATTTGTCCATGTTTTATTTTCAATTTTCTCTCCTGTTTCATTTGGCAAGTACAAATCTGTTGGGATTTC
>JBAXLO010000019.1:0-34253 GCA_037134755.1 Bacteroidota bacterium
AATTAATAATTGAAAATAAACTCTTTTTGCAGGTTAGGCGTAGCGTCCACGCTACGTCTTTATCACTAAAAAGAATTATAAATATTAAATACAATATGATTAAAACAATAAGAATAATTACACTTTACGTGAAGCTTTATTAAAGTCAATTAGCTGCTATTGTATCCTGACAGGTATTTTCTCTCCTGTCAGGTATAAATCTAACACGGCTTTTAAACCTGTCAGGATGAAAAACCTGACAGGATACATTAGATACAAAGCAATCTAAAAGTAAATTAACAATTAAAGAAAACAATTAACAAAAAATATTACATATCATGATTCAGAAAATACCAACAGAAATTGAATTATTCAATAAATACATAAACGCAACTGACGACAGACAGTATGTGATTCACGAGTATTTAATACCAACAATCTCATCGGAAGGGAAATGGGATTATACTAATGCCGAAAAAAAGATTGATGATAAAAATAGACGCGATACATGGGATTGGCCCATTGATAGAAGCGAGCAATGGAGTAAGTTTCGTAAGATTAACGACGAACTTTATGCAAATTTAGCTAATGCCCATGGCGATGAGAAGAATCAAATAATAAGTAAACTAAATGCTAATATCGCTGCATGTGTTGACTATGATAAAGAACATAAAGTGGTTGAAGCTATCCTTTTTAGTGATAAAACAAATAATAATGACAGGGAAGCCTTCGGAGTTCGACAGGATTTATATGAAATAGATAATCCTATACATAAGATATCTTTTAAATATGAAAAACAAGTACCTTTTAGCGAACTAGATAAAAAACTAATAGATAAATATGTTGAAATGCATAATGAGTTACCTTTAACTACAAAATATATTATAGAGGAATTGAATGCAATGACAGAAAAACTGCCTTTATTTTGGGAGCGTTTATTTATCTGTAAAGAAAAAGGCGACAAAGCATCAAATACTATTTGTTTGCCTCCACCACCAATGAAAGGAAGTTATGGTGCTGCGGTATCATTTTATATGCCAACACCCAAAGAACAACAACAATACATTGATGATTTCAACAAATATGTTGGCGCTCTTATAAAAGATACGAATGCCTATTTCGAACATTCTAACGAAATACAAAAACTTATTTATGATGATGAAGAAGATCCTGATACTTCTGAATCTTTATTTTATCAGGTAGATAGAATGTATCATAAGCTTTTTGATCAAGAGAAAAACTCAATAGATATTTGTACTTTCGACAATAACTTTGATGATTTTAAAGGAGTGTGGAGTGATGAACGAAAGAAAATAGATAAAGTAAATGATGAATTTGTTAAAAAGAACAATGTATTTGGTGATGTGTGGCAAGAACTATATGATTTATTAAATGCAAAGTTTGCCCCTAAACCAAAAAATGTTGTAAACTTGCAACAACCTTCAGTTAATCCTACTTCAAATCCTGGTTTTGATGAATTCAAAATGGAGACTTTACAAAGATTCGAATCGGGCATAAGTAATTTCTTTGATGCAGAAGACTGGCATGTTATCTTAGATAGTTTCGAAGCAAAACATGACGAAAAAAACAAAGAAAAGTATATGGAAATAGCATTAACCCAACATCCCGAAAGTGCTAAACTTTTAATTCGTAAAGCTTCGGAAGAAGCAGATAAACATGAATATAAAAAAGCATTAAGTATTATTGATAAAGCCGAAACTTTAGAAAGCCAACATCATCCAAACTTTTATTTAATAAAAGGAAGAATACTTTGTAATCTGTTTTTAACCAATCAGGCAATTCCTTTGTACGAAAAACTTTTTTATTCAAAAGGAATAGGTCTTGATCATTTTCAGGAGATTGCATACTATAACTTAATAGAAATTTACGAAGAGCAGAAAAACTACTTGGAGTGTATAAATCTAACAAAAGAGATGTTGGATAAACATAAAGACAATGATACTTATACTGCCCGACTTTGTTCATATTATCGCTTGGCAGGTTTACTTAAAGAGGCAGAGGAATTAGTTACTGCATTTTTAGAAAAAAATCCTGATAATGCAAAATGTATTGATGAGTTAGGCCATATTTTAAATGAAAATAAAGAATATTGGAAAGCTATTATTCAATATGATAAAGCTTTTGAAATAAATAAAGAAGAGAATTACAACAGTTTGTTCTATAAAGGGAATGCATACGTTGAAATGAAGAACTATTCGGATGCAGCAACGTGTTTCGAAACTTGTGTTTTATACTATCACTTTGATAAGGAATATCACATTGCAGCTATGCATTGTTACAAAGAATTAAATATGCCTTATCTGGTCGACTATCATATAAATAAAATACTTGAATTAGATCCTGAATTTTCTGAATCATTAAATATAATTAAAGAACAAAGTAACTAAAAAATAAGTAATACAATAAAAAAAGAGGCCTTCACCATTAATATAATATGATGAAGGCCTCTTTAAAATATATAAAGTAATTATTGCTTAATTCCCGAAAACATATCCTAATTGAAGTCCTATATTAACGGATGAACCATCTGTAACAACATTATAAGAAGCATCAACACCAACCATATAGCTGTCGCCTACAATATACATAAATCCTGCTCTAGGAGTAAATCCAAATTTTGTTTCAGAACCACCACCTGCAGCAGTAATAAAAGCAACACCTAAATCAGCACCAACATAAGGTTTGAATTCTTCTGTTGAAAGAAAATATTTGAAAGTACCTGAAACAGGTATAACCGCCATATTAGCATAAGTACCTGATTCAGTCTGAGTGCCTATAAGAACACCTGTGTAAGGATCATAAACAGGAACGGTCATATCGTAAGATTTTCCCGGATACACATAATATCCAAAAGAAAGACCGGCAGAAAATTGATTTGATATGATGCCTTCGATGGTACCAAGAGCAAAAAAGCCCGTGCCAGTCCAATCAGATAAAGTTGATGTAGGAATAGTTACACCAAAACGTGAGTAGGATAGCAGTTGAAAGTCACCGCCACCATGGCTGTGTTTTCTTCTCCTCATTGTTTCCTCTTCTTCGTTTGTGATAACGATTTTAGAGTCAACCGTAGAAATTTCTTTTACAGACTGTTCGTCAGAACTAGCTGTAATACTAAAAGCAGACTTTGTAAGTTTGCTACCGTTAAAGCTCATTTGCGAAAAGGCACATCCTATTGTAAACATGCCTAATAAAACTGTTAATGTAAATTTTTTCATTGTAAACTTTTTTTAATTTTTTAAAGGATATATTTGTTTATAGTCAGCAAAAGTACTAATAATATCTTACTATTAACATTTTTTAGTAGTTTTTTTTAAACAAAATACATAATAAGATAAAAAATGATTACTTTCGCAATCAAATTGCTTTAATGAACATTAATAATTAATAGTTTTGATAATGAAAAAGACAATCCTTTTCGTATTATTTGCAATGTTATTTGCAACTTTAAACTTTGCACAAACTCCTAAGATGATTGAATACACCGAGCCACCCCGGGCAAAAGGGCAGACAGATGTGTTGCAGTTAGCCTGCAAACCAATAGATACTGTAAGGATAGCCTTTATAGGATTAGGCATGCGAGGAAGCGATGCGGTAAGAAGATATATGGCAATAGAAGGAGTAAGAGTTGTTGCTTTGTGCGATATTGTCCCTGAAAGAGTGGATGCAAGTAACGAAGTTCTTAAGAAGAACAATAGACCTCTAGCTGAAAAATATTCGGGCGAAGAAGGCTGGAAGAAGGTATGCGAACGCAAAGATGTTGACTTGGTGTATGTAACTACCCATTGGCTGTTGCACACTCCAATAGCAATTTATGCAATGGAACATGGCAAACATGTAGTTACCGAAGTGCCTGCTGCTTTAACAATTGACGAGTGCTGGCAATTGGTTAATACTGCTGAGAAAACACGTCGCCATTTTATGATGTTGGAGAATTGTTGTTACGACTTCTTCGAAATGGCAACTTTAAATATGGCGCAACACGGTGTATTAGGAGACATTGTTCATGGTGAGGCTGCATATATTCATGATTTACGATGGCTTAATTTTGATGAAAAGACAGGTTATTGGAACATGTGGAGGCTTAAATATAATACAGAGCATACCGGCAATCCATATCCAACCCATGGATTAGGTCCTGTTTGCCAGGCTATGAATATACATAGAGGAGATAAGATGAACTATCTGGTATCAGTATCCACTGACCAGTTTGGAATGACTGAATATGCTAAGAAGAAGTTTGGCGAAGACTCCAAATATGCTAAGAATCCAATTAAGCTTGGAGATATGAATACAACGATTATCCGAACCGAAAAGGGTAAGACAATTATGGTTCAACATGATGTTACCAGTCCGCGCCCTTACGACCGTATCCACAAAATAAGTGGTACAAAAGGTTATGTTGTAAAATATCCTGAAGAAAGAATTGCTTTAGAACCTTCTGCTCATGAGTTTTTAAGTGATGCTAAAAAAGATTCTCTACTTAAGGTTTACGAACATCCATTCTCAAAAGAAATAGGAGAGCTGGCTAAGAAAGTAGGAGGTCATGGAGGTATGGATTTCATTATGGATTACCGATTAATCTATTGTTTGAGAAATGGCTTGCCACTTGATGAAGATGTTTATGATGCTGCCGAATGGTCGTCAATAGTTCAGCTATCCGAAAAGTCAGTACAAAACGGTTCAATGCCTGTCAAGATACCTGATTTTACAAGAGGAGCCTGGAATAAATTAAAGGGATTAAAGTTCGCTGAAAAGAAATAAACTCTAGCTTAGATCATGAAAAGAAATCTCTTATATTTAATCTTTTTATTAATAGTAGGATGTACGCATCCTACTCCTTTTGATTGGGATTTTCAATCTCTTTACAAGCCTGTTGAAAATCCAATTGTAAAGGCTGATTCCACGCTCACTTTCATGGACCCTATAAAAAAGGAGTTGGTTAAATGGCAGAAGGCTGATGTGTTTAATCCCACTGCCATAGTTAAGGATGGTAAAGTTTTCTTACTTTATCGTTGTGAAGATAATCCTGCGGCAACACTTGGTGGCAGAACTTCCAGAATAGGCCTTGCATATAGCGATGATGGTATTCATTTTACAAAATATCCAACACCTGTTCTGTATCCCAACAGCAGTAGTTTTATGGAATATGATTATCCCGGAGGTTGCGAGGATCCACGGATTGTGCAAACAGAAGATAGCTTATATGTATTGACATATACATCCTGGAACTATAAAGTTGCCAGACTGAGTGTAGCCTTTTCAAAAGATTTAATTCATTGGGATAAGAAAGGACTGGCTTTAGCAAAAGCAAAGAATGGTAAGTTTAAAGATATTTGGTCAAAATCAGCTTCTATCATAACTAAGATGGTTGGCGACAGGCAAGTTGCAACTAAAATCAATGGTAAATACTGGATGTATTGGGGTGAAGCATTTATTAATCTAGCATGGTCTGACAACTTATATGACTGGAATCCTTTATTAGATGAAAAAGGGGAATTAAAAGCCATCGTTTCACCACGTAAGTTTAAATTTGACAGCAATCTCACCGAGTGCGGACCTGCTGCCATTATTACTGATAAAGGTATTGTTTTATTTTATAATGGTAAGAACTCTAATGGCGAAGATACGGATGTTAAATTACCAAAAGGAACTTACTCAGTTGGCAAAGTTGTATTTGATGTAAATAACCCAGAGAAAGTTATTTCACGCATGGATACCTGCATATTAAAACCAACACTTCCTCACGAAATAACAGGACAGTATAAATCCGGGACAACCTTTTCGGAAGGACTCGTTTACTTTAAATCAAAATGGTTTCTGTATTATGGCACATCCGATTCTTTTGTAGGAGTTGCTGTATCAAGATAAAAACAAAAAAACCTGCTTATAATAAGCAGGTTTTTATTAGAGGTATCGAGCGGATTCGAACCGCTGTAGCCGGTTTTGCAGACCGATGCCTAGCCGCTCGGCCACGATACCATCTGAACTGCAAAAGTACTAAAATTACTTTAATCTACAAATCTTTTTATCAATAAAGCAAAAAAAATGAGAACCGAAGTTCTCATTTCCTTTATTCAGCCAGAACAAGTATCTTGTTTTTCAACACTTCCACTACCCCGCCTTTCACTTCAAAATACTGCAATTCATTGTTTGTATCTTGAATTTTAATCTTCCCTTTCTTAAGAACGGAGATCATTGCTGCGTGATTGTTTAGTATCTCAAACGACCCGTCAATGCCTGGGAACTGGGCAAGTTTAACTTCCCCCGTAAATATAGTTTGATCTGGTGTTAATATCTCAATTATCATAATTATATTAATATGATATTAATTATTTTCAGCTAAGATCTTCTTTCCTTTTTCGATAGCTTCTTCAATTGTCCCTACAAGATTAAATGCTGCTTCAGGATATTCATCCACTTCACCATCCATAATCATATTGAAACCTTTAATAGTATCTTCGATAGAAACAAACACACCTTTTAAGCCTGTAAACTGTTCAGCTACATGGAATGGTTGAGATAAGAAACGTTGTACACGACGTGCGCGATGTACTGATAATTTATCATCTTCCGAAAGTTCATCCATACCAAGAATAGCAATAATATCTTGTAATTCTTTATAACGTTGCAAGATTTCTTTTACTCTTTGAGCACAATTGTAATGTTCGTCACCAACTACGTCAGGAGAAAGAATTCTTGAAGTAGATTCCAATGGATTAACAGCAGGATAAATTCCTAACTCAGCAATCTTACGATCTAATACTGTAGTTGCATCTAAGTGGGCAAAAGTTGTAGCTGGAGCAGGGTCAGTCAGGTCATCAGCAGGCACATATACAGCCTGTACTGATGTGATAGAACCTCTTTTTGTAGATGTAATTCTTTCTTGCATAATACCCATTTCTGTAGCTAAGGTAGGTTGGTAACCAACAGCTGAAGGCATACGACCTAACAACGCTGATACTTCAGAACCTGCTTGTGTAAAACGGAATATATTATCAATAAAGAAAAGAATATCTTTTCCACCTGTCTTTTCGTCACCATCACGGAAATACTCAGCAACAGTTAAACCTGATAAAGCAACTCTAGCTCTAGCTCCCGGAGGTTCGTTCATCTGCCCGAACACTAAAGTAGCCTGTGATTTAGCCATCTCGTCCATATCTACTTTAGATAAGTCCCAATCGCCATTCTCCATGCTTTCTTTAAATGCATCGCCATATTTAATAACTCCTGATTCAATCATTTCCCTGAGAAGATCATTACCTTCACGAGTTCTTTCACCAACACCTGCAAACACAGACATACCGGCATAACTCTTTGCGATATTATTGATAAGCTCCATGATGATAACTGTTTTACCAACACCTGCACCACCAAACAAACCAATCTTACCACCTTTTGAATAAGGTTCAATTAAGTCGATAACTTTTACACCTGTATAAAGAATTTCTTTAGATGTAGAAAGGTTTTCGAACTTAGGAGGATCCCTATGTATAGTATAAGTGTGTTCTTTTGGAACTTCACCAATACCGTCAATAGCTTTCCCGATAACGTTGAACAAACGTCCTTTTATGTTTTCGCCAACTGGCATTGCAATTGCTTGTCCTGTAGCCACAACTTCCATTCCTCGTTGCAGTCCATCAGTTGAATCCATTGCAATTGTTCTAACTGTATTTTCGCCAATATCTTGTTGACATTCCAATACAATTACTTCACCGTCTTCTTTAGTAACTTCCAGCGCATCATAAATATCAGGTAAGTTGCCTTCTCCGTCGAATGTGACATCGATTACAGCCCCAATGATTTGTGAGATCTTGCCTTTACTCTTTATTCCCATACTTATTATTTTTTGAGTAAGTTTATTTTCAGTCTGCGAAATTACAATTTATTTATGAATTTTTTAGTATATAACTTAGATATTTTTGCTATTTTTGACAACTATTAACATTAAAGTACATTTAACAAAGATATTTTGAAAATACATACTAACTTAACAACTTATCCAACCTTCAACAATCCGGTTATTACAATTGGAATGTTTGACGGAGTACATTCAGGACATCAGCAGATACTCGAACAATTGGTTTCGACAGCCCGAAACACTAATGGGGAGTCTGTTTTAATAACTTTCGACAGCCATCCGAGAATGGTTTTAAATCAGGAAGCGTATAAACTAAAGTTTATTAATTCTTATGATGAAAAAATTGAGCTTATTCGCAACTCAGGGGTTAATCATCTTATTATTTTGCCTTTTACTAAAGAGTTTTCAAAGAAGTCTACAACTGACTTTGTGAGTGATTTTCTTGTAAACACACTTCATGTAAAGACATTAATATTAGGTCATAATAATCATTTCGGTAGTCGTCAGAATAATGATTTCAATCTTTTGAATGATTTAAGCAAGGAATACAACTTTGGTATATTAAAGGTAGATGTGAAAAGTATTGATGATATAGAAGTGAGTTCAACTTCAATAAGAGAAGCTCTGGGGAATGGCGATGTGAAGCTGGCTAATAAAATGCTTGGTTATAAGTATTGCTTAACAGGCAAAGTCATTGAAGGCAATAGAATTGGTAATGAAATTGGGTTTCCTACCGCAAATCTCGACACTGAAAATGATTTTAAACTGATTCCTGCCATGGGTGTTTATGCTGTGGAGGTTGAAGTTGAAGGCAAGTTGCATAGAGGCATGCTTAATATAGGGATTCGTCCTACTTTAAACATTAATAAACTATCTATTGAATCACATATCTTTTACTTTAATAAGAATATTTATGGGCAATATATAAAAGTCTATCTCGTTGATAGAATTAGGGATGAAGAGCGTTTTCCGAGTCTTGCACTTCTTATCGAGCAATTAAAAAAAGACAAAGCAACTGCTCTTGATATCTTAAATAAAGGTAATGAAGATGATTATCTTTAAACATCTATATTAATGAAATATCATTCTAAATATTATTTGCTTTTTATATTGTTGTGTTGGATGTATATCCCTTTAAATGCACAGCTTTTGAGTAAAGAAAGGCTTGCTACTGAAAGAGTTTTTACTTCGCTTAATGATGCTATGATTAACCCTGAAAAGGTTTATCGTCTTGATTTATCTAAACAGAAGTTAAAGGCGGTGCCTATGGAGGTTTTTAAGTTGTATAATCTTCAGGAATTAATACTTGCCAAAAATAAATTACAAGAGCTCCCTACCGAAATAGGAACGCTCACTAATCTGGAGATACTTAATGTGGAGAAGAATGGGCTGGCTGTTTTGCCACCTGCAATAGGTAGTCTTACTAATTTAAAGGAACTTATTGTCAATCGAAATGAGATCTACAAACTACCTCCTGAGATTGGTAATCTTCTTAATCTTGAGAAGCTTGATATGTGGAGCAATGAGATTGATGAGTTCCCCGAAGAAATAAGTAAACTTAAAGACACCTTGAAGTTCCTAGATTTAAGAGTAATCCTTATCAATCTCGAAAAGCAAAAGAAGATTGTGGAGCTATTACCTAATACCTATATATATTTTAACAAGAGTTGTAATTGTAGATAAATGTTATGAACGATTTAAAAGTTACAAGCATCCAGAGTGATCTTATTTGGGAAAATCCTATTGCTAATCTCGATAGGTTTAGTCAAAAGATAGACAGTATTAAAGATACGCCTGATGTTATTATCCTTCCGGAGATGTTTAACACCGGTTTCTCCATCAATCCTCAAAAGTGTGCCGAGTCAATGGATGGCATTACAATGAATTGGCTTACTGCTAAAGCCAGTGAACGCAATTGTGTTATCACCGGAAGTATTTTGATTAAAGAAGAGGAATTTAATTACAATCGCATGATTTGGATGCGTCCTGATGGTAGTTTCGACACTTATGACAAACGTCATTTGTTTAGGATGAGCGATGAATATAAGATTATGGATTGTGGTTACCAACGTACAGTTGTTGAGATTAATGGATGGAAGATTAATCTGCTTGTTTGCTACGATCTTCGTTTCCCCGTGTGGGCTCGCAATACCTATAAAGATGCTGCTTATGAGTTTGATGCTATGATATATGTTGCCAATTGGCCTGCAAGTCGCTCGCATATATGGCAAACTTTATTGCGAGCAAGAGCTATCGAAAATCAATCATATGTAATAGGTGTTAACAGGGTTGGCGACGATGGTTTTGGAACTCCTTACACCGGCGACTCTATGTTTATTGATCCTTTAGGATATATTATCTCTCAACTTAACCCTAATCAGGAAACTATTAGCACTTCTATCTTATCTGTGCAAACTATTCTTGACTTTCGCAAATCATTTACCGTAGGTTTAGATTGGGATGCTTTTGATTTAAAGTAGACTTTTAGGGATTTAGGTTATTAGACTATTGGCAATATAAAGCATTATTTATAAAGCTTTAAATTAATAAAGCCTTTGCTAATTTCATTTAGCAAAGGCTTTTATGTTACTTGTTAAGTATCTTCTAACTTTGGTTTTTTTTCGTAATTAGTAATTATTCCTCCTCATCATCATCCTCTATCATTTCAAAGCCAAACAAACCCATAAATTTCGACTGATAATATTCAGCACGTTCAAAATTGGTGAGATGTTTATTGATTTTGCATAGATTCAAAATTAAAAAGCCTTTGTATGGATCATCTTCTTTTGCTAATTCCAATGCTTTTTCAAGTAGTTCGATACCTTTTTGAGCATCACCTAAATCATTATTAGTAATAGCTCCCATATTGTTTAAAGCAGCTAAATAATCGGGTTTTATTTTCAAAGCTTCCAAATAATAGTGCATAGCCATTAAATGATCATCTTTGCCATTATATGCAACCCCTATACTATAATATGCTTCAGCTGAGTTGGGATCTATTTCCAAACATTTTCTAAACAGTACAATTGCTTCATCCCATAAACCCAATTCACCATACATACTACCTTTATTCATGATAATTCCAGTATCATCTGGGAATAGATCAAGATATTTATCATAGCATTCAATAGCTTTAAAATAATCTTTCAGCATTCCATAAGCACGACCTTGTTCAAAATGTTTATTCGATTTATCATGTATATCATATTTCTCGTCGTCGGTAATAAAATCAAATGCTTTGATTACATTTTCCCAATCTAATCTTTCTTTGTAAATATCAGCTAGTTCTTCTACATCTTCTGCAACTCCGAAATGAGAGCGATCACATTCAATAGCTTTCATAAAACATTCAATAGCTTTATCATCATCTTTTAAGTCATGATATCTTTTTCCTTCATAAAAATAGATCTCACTCTTTTCGTCATTTTCATCTAGCAAAGTAAGTATTCTTTCGCAAACATCTATACATTCCTGATTTTTCTCCTGACATGCTAAGCACATCATTATTAAATGAAGAATACCTGCTTCATTTTCGGGATAATCTATCAATGCCTGACGAAAATGTACTTCTTTCTCAGCCATTTTAGTATCATCTCCCATAATTTTACCTATGTGTTGAGGTAAAGTTTGTAATTTGTTCATTGATCAAAAATTTAAAAATATTATTTCAATTGCCATTCAAATTAAATGCTTTATACATTATTTACAACTTATAATATAAAGAGACGCTGCATGCAACGTCTCTTCAAGAATCAGTAACCTTATAATTAATTATTAATTTTTAATTCTTAATTGTCTTCCAACTCAAGGCAATCTAAGTACTCCAAGTACTCAAGGCACTTCTGTTTAAACTCCAACAGGCACCATTCTTATTATTAACTCATAACCATCAGCAGTTAATGTAAAGGCAAAGCTTTGCGCAACAAAATCAATAAAAGCAACTTTGCCAAGATATGCACCTAAGGGTAGATTAGCTATTATTTTGCCTTCAGCATTGGTTTTAAATGTGCCTTTAATGCCCGAAAATTTAAAAGGAATATCTGCTAAAGGTTCACCTGTAAGATCATGAACAGCAGTAATACTTACCGGAGCTTTAGCTACTATATTGTAATGAGAATGTGCACCTTCGCGTATTGGTTCAACTATTAATGTGTAATCAGAATAAGCCTGAGGTTCATCATCTATTATAGCTTTCATAGCGCCGTCCAACTGATTAGTTAAAATATCAGCAACATCTATATCAATAACATTTATTTTAGAAGTAAGACCTGTTTTAAGTTTTTTAGTAGTATTAGGTAGGTTTGCATAAGTGTCAAAATTAAGTCTGGCAGCTCCTAAATTGGTTATCTTTGTGGTAGTTATTCCTGCTTCGGTGCAATCTTCAGTATTTTCACTACAGCATTTTAAAAGTGCATCAGTATCCTGCAATAATTTTTCGGGACGTGCTTTTAGTAATTTAGATCTAGTTGTTTTTAATTTACGGTAGTTTTCCATATCTTTTCTGCTTTTGTACAATCCTGCTAAAGGATCGCTAATGTTTAGGTAAATATCTACCAGTTCGATGCGGAAAAGTTGCTTTTTCTCGGCTATGCCGGTATCGTCAGAGCCCTGTCCAACTCCCAGATCGTGCAATAGCACCCGTTTGGTTTCTAATAAAAGAAACAAAGCAATAATTAATGGAAATGCTATAAATAATAATTTATTTGTAGCGTAATATTTTTTCAAATTGCTAAGAATAGCATAATGAATATAAACACCTCTTTTCATTTTGTAGAGTATTTAATTATTTAAAAAGTCTATTATAGCATGTTTGTCCCTATGCTGCTATGCTCAACACCTAATCTGGGTAGAAGCAAAACTTTTCGTAATTAAATAATGTGTTGATTACGTGATTACGTGGAGTTTCTCGAAGTAAAAAAGAACGATTATATAATTCTCCAAAGATACTAATTTTTATTAATACTGCAATATTAATTTTTTATTTATTATTATTTCCGATTGCTTTATTTCGTTAAACCTTATTTCCTGTCAACAACCTTAGTAGCCTTAAATACCGAACAAAACAAAAACCTTATGAATCGTTAATCGAATTTTGCAAATTTCGCATAACATCAACAAACTACGACCAATTTGGTATTAACACCTAATTTTTGAGTTTAAATAAAAAAAACTACTTTTTTCTATTCACTCTGCCAATAAGTTTAACATTCTCTATTTTCTTATTGATTTTACTATCTTCTTCTTTATTTGAATTTATAATTCTTTCTTGTTCTCTAATGTATTCCTGAAGTTCTTGTTCAAGTTCCTTTTTACCATTAGCTTTAAATGCTAAATATAAATATAATTTTAATAAAATAGAATGTCTTAATACGCCTAATTTTATTAATTGCATTAAATCATCAAGTAAATATTTATTGCTTTTAAAGTCTAAGTCAATTAAAAGGTAATATATTAGAAATAATTTAAATTGATTCTGTTGAGGGTTTTTCTTTAAGTCATTTAATTTATCAATTAATAATCTTTCCAAATTATTTTGTGCTAATGCTTCAAATAAGAATGTTTGGACAACAATAGGCATAATATCCATTATTAATTTTATAAGTGTTTTTTCATGATGTGTAATTTTATTATCTTCAACAGCTTGTTCTTTTGTTTCATCAATTAGTATAAATCCTAATGAGCAGACGGAATCAAGAATATAATCAAGTATTTTATTGTCTAAACCTGCATCATTTACATTGCTATTCCTAAAAACTCGACATAAAATAAATAATGCTTTTTCTAAATGTTCACTCGTTTCTTCTATTTTAGGAATAAATACTTTTTGTGTGACATCACCCGTACTTTTACTTATTGGAATTACTTCTGAAATTATGTCATCTTGATCTTCTTGACTGAGAATTATTTTATTTTTATCACTTACAACTTTTAACCCTTTTGTAACCTGCTCAATATCTAGGATTCTTTTTGCTAGATTTGAATCTATTTCACCTTCACTTGAAAATTTCTTATTAACATTATTAAATATTTTTTTAGTTTTATCAAATATAGCTTTTAGAAATTTTTTATCTTTACGATTAAATCCTGAATATAATTCAAATTCATTATAGAAAGAAAGATAAAAAGAATCATCTTTAATTGCTTCAAAGGCAATTTTTTTATTATCTTTCATATAATATGCAATAAAAAATTCAAAAACACCATTTAATCTAAATGTATAATAGTCATTATCTAATTTTTTAATAATACCTCGATATAATATTAGTTCTATAAGATCATGAGTATCTATAACAACTCGATTATTCGTACTTCTATATTTTTCTGTAATTTTAACTAATTTTGCATATTTAAAAGAATGAGATGACTCATAATGCTCTTTAACGAGAGTATAAGCAAGTAATGCAAGATATTCTTTAAGATCTTCATAACTTATTTTAATACTTTTATCTATGACATGTTTTTCTCTTTCTAGCAATCCATCTATATATAATTGAATTAATTCAAAGTTGTTATGAAAATTACTTTCCTTTGTTTTGTTATAGACCCAAAGAAAAAGTGACACATTCCAATAATTAAAAGGGAAATTAAGTTGAGTGAACATTTTAAGTATTCTTTCAATTACATCATCCTCTTTTTCTTTTATAATATATGGTACTTTACTAGTTAGTGTGCGTATTTGTTTCCTTCCTATTTCATGAATAAATAAACTATCAAAAAAATGATTATTTAATTTGTGATTCTGATATGCAGATATTAAAGTCTCTTCAACAGTTCCTACTATTGAAATATTTGGACACATTTCAATTAGTTTTAAAATTTCTTGATTTAAATGTTCATTATCTGAATTGTAATTATCAATTAATAGTATTAATTGATAATTTTTTATTATTTCTTTTACATTTTTATAATTGGTTTCACAATGAACTGTTAAATTAGAAATTATATCAAAATTATCGTTTGAATATTTATATTGTTTAAAATCTATGAGATAAGGTACAATTCGATTTACAGTAAAATTATCAAGTAAGTCTAAATAAATTTTGTATAGTAATGAAGTTTTACCAAATTTATCTTTCCCGAATATTAAATAATTTTTATTATCAGTCTGTATTTTCTCCAATTTATATTCTTTGAAATCTCCTTTATTTTGATTTTTTGGCTTATCACATATTGTAGGTTCTCCAAAAATTTCTAAAAAAGATGTTTTGTCTTCATTCGAAAATATTAATAATTCATCTGCTTTAATCATGCCTTCAGAAAATCTTTTCTTAAAAGTTTTTCTTATTTTATTCTGAGATTCTTTTTCAGGACCTAACGGAATATTTCCTGGTATCTCATTTTTTTTATAAAACATTTTATCTTGAAAATTATAAAAATGGTTTATTAAAGTAAATTCAGTAAATTCAATAGATTTGTCATCTAATTCTAATATTGAGAATCCAAGTTCAATATTTTGAGTATTTCTATTAAAAACTGCTTGAGATGCACTACAAAGAATTCCAACATCATTTGCATAATGTAAAGAATTGCCTTTTTTATGTAAATGACCTGTAAATAATACATGGAAATTATCATAAATTAAATCTTCCATTTCTCTTGCGATAAACTCTTTGAACTCTCATAAAGGATGATGCATTATTAAAATTTTAAACGCATCTTTTCCCGTTTTTTCAACTATTTCTTCTAATATTGAAATGGGATAAAATAAATTACTTTGATCATTATCTGTTGAAGTTGATCTCCAAGCACTATTTATTGTAACAATATTTATTATCTTATTATTATATAATCTTTCATGAATCGAATAAAGAGGTATAATAATATCATTAGTTGGGAAATTAATATTATTTTTAATAAAATCATAATAAAGCTGATGATTCTTTAAAGAAGCTTCAAGTTGTTGTCCATTATTTATTTTAATAAAGTTTTCAATTTCTGAATTATTTTTAAATTTTGAGAATGTCTCTGAAATTATTGGGAGTTCCTCATTTCTTTTAGCATCATGATTCCCTTCACAAATAAAAAATGACTCATCAGTGAGATTTAATTGTTTTAAGATTGGGTTAATAAACTTTTCTTTTGCTAATACAAAATCATTTATTTTGTTTGGAGAGGATATCAAATCACCAGAAAAAATAAAGTAATCTATTTTTTCATTGGTTAATAATTCAACTAATTTTTCTTTAATATCATCTAAATATTGTTTTTTGTCATCAAAATGTAAATCGGATATATGAAGTATTCTCATTTTGTAAAATTTAATTACTTTTCTAATTTAAAACAATGCAAATTTACATTTATTATCAATACAAAAATTTATTTAAACATAAAAAGAAAAATAAATCACCAAATCGCCAAATCACAAAATCACCAACTGTGTTTTTCATGCCTTCGCTCGAAGATTCGCGGCCTTAGATTTTCTTTTCGTGGTCTTCGACTGACATGCAAACGGCTTGGATTTTCTTTTCTTGGTCTTCGACTGACATGCAAACGGCTTGGATTTGTTTTTACATACCTTCGCTAACTATGCAAACGGCTTAGATTTTATTTTTTATACCTTCGCTAACTATGCAAACGGCTTGGATTTTATTTTTTATACCTTCGCTAACTATGCAAACGGCTTGGATTTACTTTTTGTTACCTTAGATTTCAATGCAAACGGCTTGGATTTATTTTTCAATACCATTACTTTGCTAATTAATAGCTAAATATAAAAATTAAGAAAAGAGAATAAGAATTTAAAAACACAAACTCAAGAAATAGTAAGTCAGCATATTATAGTTTGCACTTATACTTAAAGTTTACTATAACAGTCGTGTAACGAAAAAAGGTAATTTCGTTGGTGATATATTCAAGAAAAGGATATCAAAGCTTATTTTTAATAAAATTATCCTTAATACTATGATTTGGAAGAATAATTATAAGATATACGTTGTATATCTGCAAACTAGCAAAGTCAAAAAGCACTATCTAGGGTATAGAGTTTCGCTATATCCTTTGTTTTATTAAAATTAAATTGAGAAGAATTAACTAAGCTAATCCAAACCACGAAGCATTTTCTTCATAGTCGGTGATTACCTGCGTAGTATTGCTAAATGAATAGGTACTTACCATACTTGTAACTTCTTGCTTAAGCATCATCAAAGCATTAGTTATCATGTCGGTTCTAAAACCTTTGTTGCCTAGCTCAATTACGTACTCCATAGCAATAACACGACTAATGACTGAGCCAAGTTCTACCAGTTTGCGCTGAGGTATGTGTATGTTAACTTCGAAATCTAACAGACTTTTAAGATAATCAACAGCATTAGTAGTAAGTGTATAGCTTTTAAAGAACTGATAAACGTTGAACTCTTTAGTATGCTTCATGAGCTTAAGAATAGCCTGTGATATCTGCGTGTAAAGTATATCGTTAGAGCCTTCGAATATCTGGAACGGACGACTATCAACACTGGCACGTCCTGCAACATTGCTCAAGCGATATGCTTTGGCACCAATCAATTGCAGCAATGATTGCGATGTTTCCTGCATAAGATCGGCAGTAACACTCTTGATAACGTTGGCCTCGATATTATGTGTTGTAAGATCGTTATTTGCATCAGATAAAACACTCCCACCTGCGCACAATGCCGAACAGATAGTGAAAGCCGATTGATGACGAGCTAAACGTTGCTGCACCTGATCGTAGTTGAAAAGACTCTGTCCGCCTACATTACGAGTCTGACAATGAGCAATTGCTTCATCAAGCATACGCTTAATAAAACCTAAGCCCATGCCTGGGAAATGAAGTCTGCTACGATGCAAGAGATCGAGCATCATTTTAACACCCGAAGTTTGTGGTATAAGTCTATTGAGTTCAGGAAGACGCACATCGATATGATTGCGGCCATAAGGTATCGGATAAAGACCAAGATTGTCAAACTCTTCTTCCACAATTATCTTTTGATCAGGCTTGCTGACATCGCAAATAAAGAAGTCGATATCACGAAGCAGCTTGCCATCTGTATTCTTCTGACGAGCAGTTAATACCCAGAAGTCAGCGAAACCGGTTAAGCCTGCCCAATGTTTAGTGCCTTGGAGGTGATAATGACCGTCAACTTTAACAAAAGAAGTGTTCATATTTAATGCATCACTCCCATGATCAGGTTCTGTAATCATAAGTCCTCCCATCGCTTTATCATTTAGAAAACGATTGAACACCGATGCTTTAATGTCATCTTGAGCGTACTTTGAAACAGGTTGCAAAAACAAAGCACTATTAATACCCAAAGTTAACGAAAGCGCTAACGATTGGTAAGAAGCAGCCGCTAATACCGCGAGATTCTCACTTAAAGAGCCTCCTCTTCCACCATACTCAGTAGGAATACCCACCGACAAAGGATTGCCGGCCATAATAGTTTCCAACATCTTAGGCGGAAACCCACGATTAGTATTTAGGTAATCAATGTTGCCCTGGTCACTATATACATTATTTAAAACAGTTTTAAAGTCTTCCAGAAAATCATTGAAAGGCTTAAGATAATTGTATGTATCTGAATCAATAGGAGGATTTGTCGTTGATGAATTCATTCGTGTAAATATTTGTTCTGCTTTATATTTTACCAATATTCGTTGATACTAACATTAATATTTAGTATTTGTTTTTACAAAACAGAAATTAATATGAAATAAGATTTATAATAAATCTAATGGACTCTTAATATTTGCCTTCTCAATGTTACTTGTATGGGTATAGTTTTCGGTTGTTTTAATTGATTGATGGCCTAACAACTCTTGCACATGCTTAATATCTGTACCACTCTCCAAAAGATGAGTAGCAAAACTATGACGCAAACACTGAGGAGTCACAGGAATGTTTATGCCTGATTTTAGAGCCGCTTGCTTTACTACTTGCTGCACACTTTTGCCGGTATAAGTCTTCCCTCCCTGCCCATCAAGAATTAGATTAGTAGGTTTGTATTTTTCATAGTATTTAGGTAACAATTCAACAAGAGTGGGCGATAGCATTACAATTCTCTCACTATTATCTTTCTCCTGAAAGATGTGTATTACTTTATTTACAAAGTCAATATCATTAACAGTAAGCCTTAGTAATTCATTAGGACGCAAACCGGCACTGTATAATAAACAAATAATAACTTTATGTTTGAGATTAGTAGTGTTGTCAATCATAAGCTTAACCTGCAACCTACTTATACAGTTTGGCAATTGAAACTCATGGTGTTTTGGATTAATGTCAGATAGATCAATCTTCTTATTTAAAACAAGATCAAAATACTTTTGGATAGCTGTTAATAATTGTTTATGATATGAATGACTGATTTCTTTTTCTTTAATTAACCAATTAACATGATTTGAGATAAGCTCTATAGTAATATCATCCAACGTATATAGTTTAAAGAAAGGCTGTAGTTGTTTCATACAATTTAGGTATGAATGGATACTGCTTTCTCTATATTTCTGTTCCCTTAAACAACTCTTAAAAAGTTCGATGTTTACTTCCATGATATTAAAAACATTCGTATATCCAATTTAGTCATTTTCTGCTTTACTATTTTTTTTAATTTAAAATAAATGTTTTTCAATCATCTCTTTCAATAGACTCAAAATTTATAACTGAAACTGTAATAACAGCCAAAAACATCTAATGTTCATAAAGATATTCCCAATATATTATCAAATGTAAATTTAATTGTCATTAAAGCACTCAATATTTATAACAGTGTATTTATATAAATGTATCTTATAAAAATTGCTTAGGTAATTGTTTGTCTTTAATTTTATACGCTTTCGCGGAAGCGTTTGATATGATAAGTTTCCTTAAGCCCAAATTACGCATTAGAAAGTTGAAAGGGTAAATCAAATTCTTTTGAATAGTTCCATAATCCCGAAAACCATTCTCTTCTTTTTTTAGTAAGTGCTATTTTTAGTGTTAATTTTCCATTTATTTTTATAAAATAAGCACCAATTGCAAAACTTCTATATCTAAGAGTTGACAGTGTTTTCTGAGTTTTTTCCTGTAGCACAAACATCCTGAAAAGTGACATTAAATTATAAGCTATCATTGCAAAAGATAATGCTGCTTCTGTAGCATAGAAGCTTTTTAAATTAAAACTATCAAACCCAAAATCATATTTTAACTCTTTGATTCTATTCTCAGCATCACCTCTTCCTCTATATAATCTCCATATCTCGGCTGCTGGAAGTTTCATGTTGCTTACATATGCTGAATAACGATAATTTCTGTAAATTTCTTCTTCTGCAAATAGGCTTAATTGCTTACCTGTTGCTTTAGGTCTGTCTTTTATTTTTTGACGAACTATTACGATCCTTCGGGGATTTTCCCAAGAATCACTTTGATACATCTGTTCACATATTTCTATTCCTGTATCTAAAACTATCCAATTATTGCATTGTTGGATGACTCTTTGTATAGGATGTGTGAATCTTACAGCTACAATATAATTCAAGACTTTCTTTTCTAGATAATCCAAAATGTTTGATTGGAAGAAGCCACTATCCAAACGTATCAATCCTATAGTTTTACTTTTAAGTTTAAATAAAGTGTCTTCTAAAAATGAAAGAAAATTATTAGCTGAACTAGTATCACCACTTCTAAGCCACATATTGGCTACTAATTTAACATCTGCTATAAATGCTATAAGTGGATGATGTGAAGCTCTTCCCCGTTTTTGAGGATAATAACCCTTTTTGGCTCCTTCTTGTTCGCCGTATCTGGTCATTACTGATGAATCAATATCCAGGGTAAATGTATCAAATGATAAATTTTCAAAGAACCATGAGAATAAAGAAGTGAATACTCTTTGATTTGTTCCTATGTCGAATTTTGAAAAGAAACGTTTATATGTATCTTGGCCAGGCGTATGTTTCCAATCAAAAATCTTACCCAAAGTAGTATCGTGACGAGTAACTTCTGTATGTAAAAATCGATTAGCTCCACACCATATACTTGTAATAAATGATTCTATTATAGTTGATGTTTTATAACCCCTGTTAGATCCAGAAACAGGCAGATCTGGATTGTTTTCGATGAGTTCTCTAAACCCAATTTTTTGCAACATTTGTTTCAAAAAAATCATTCCACCCCAAGGTGTAATCTCTTTATTTGTAAAGGATATATCAAATTCCATAAGACTTTTTTTTCTAACGCTACGCATTAGGATTTAATCTGTAAAAATACTACTTTTTTTCTAATGCGTAATTTGGGTTAAGTAGATTTTGGTAAGCTCTATAATTATCGTGATAATCCGCTTAACTTCTTCGATATATATCGTAATTATTCAGACTATTGCAAAGCTCATTTGCAATATGTTCACGAATTCTAACTTTTTAATATCAAATATTGAGGTAGAGCATTTTCATATTAATAGAAGTTTAAATACAATTAAATCAATATGTTTAAAGATATAAAATAAATTATTTTTAAGATTCTCTTTGTATCTTAGCATATCATTATTAATTTTGCAGGAAAATAAATACTGTTAAAATGGGAAGAGCATTTGAGTTTCGTAAAGCGCGTAAGTTTAAACGCTGGGGCAATATGGCCAAAGTATTCACTAAGTTAGGAAGAGAAATCACAATGGCTGCCAAAGCCGGTGGCGGCGATCCTCACATGAATCCTCGTTTAAGACTGTTGATACAGAATGCAAAGTCTGAAAACATGCCCAAAGAAAATGTAGAAAGGGCAATTAAAAAAGCAACAGATAAAGATACTAAGGATTACAAAGAAATAGTGTACGAAGGCAAAGGGCCTTCAGGAGTAGCTATATTAGTTGAAACCGCTACCGATAACCCTGTTAGAACCGTAGCTAATGTTCGTAGTTATTTCAATAAATACAATGGAACTTTAGGAACTACAGGCATGCTCGATTATTTATTCGAACGTAAATGTTCTTTCAAAGTAGAAAAGAAAGAAGGTATTAATCTCGAAGATCTAGAGTTTGAACTTATTGATTTTGGTGCCGATGATGTTTTCGAAGAAGATCAATATATAATGATATATGCTGAATTTACTTCTTTTGGTCCAATACAAAAGTATCTGGAAGAAAATGGATTTATAATCTCAACATTTGAATTTGAGCGTATCCCAACCGAAATGAAAGAGGTAACCGCCGAACAACAAGTAGAGGTAGATAAATTACTCGAAAAGCTTGAAGAAGACGAAGATGTTACCAATGTATTTCATAATATGAAATCAAAGGAATAATATAAAGGAACTATCCTTTAATATTAATATACTCCTTACAAGCATAATAGAAAGACATTCCCGTTTATAATATTTGTATAATACTATAAACGGGAATGTCTTTTATTTTTATATAGATAAATGAATTCTAGGAAATTACTTTAAAATGGGAGGTCATCATTCTCATCAATCTGAAAACTCTCAGGGATTAGTGGCGGCTCAATATTATCATGTTGTTCGCTTACAGCCTTTTTTACCATCCATGTTCTTGCATCAGTAAACCATCTGCCATTATATTCTTTGCTTTCAAGATCAAAAGAAACAGTAACTTCGTCACCTATTTTGTAAGTAAACTTGTCAATTCTATCTCCCCATAACGAAAAGCAAACTTTTTTAGGATATTGAGCATTTGTTTCAATTACAAACTCTTGTTTCTTCCACGTACCGTTTTTTGTTTCTCCGCTTACAGGCGGATTTATAAATAAAATTTTTCCTGTTAGTTCCATAATGTGTTCTAATTAAAGCTGCAATATTAATATATTATTGTATAACTATTTTGCACAAAAGTAAACAAAATATTAATTATAAATAATAAAAAACAATATATCCTCAGCAATTAGTACTTTTGCATTGTTATTACACTTTAAAATACAATAGGCAAAAATCAAAGACACTAACATGATACATTTCGATAAATTTACACTTCCCAATGGGTTAAAGGTGATTGTACACAAAGATCCCTCCACTCCGATAGCTGCTGTTAACATATTATATAATGTAGGGGCTCGTGATGAGCATCCTGATAAGACAGGGTTTGCACATTTGTTCGAACATCTTATGTTTGGAGGATCAAAGAATATACCTGTGTATGATGAGCCTTTGGAAAGGGTAGGGGGTGATAATAATGCTTTTACTAATAATGATATTACAAATTATTATTTAACAATACCAGTTCAGAATCTGGAAACTGCGTTCTGGTTGGAGTCTGATAGAATGAATGAACTCGCTTTCTCAGAAAAGAGTCTTTCGGTGCAACGTAATGTTGTGATAGAGGAGTTTAAACAGCGATATCTTAATCAACCTTACGGTGATATTTGGTTATTATTACGTCCATTGGCATACAAAGTACATCCATATCAGTGGTCAACTATAGGAAAAGATATTTCGCATATTGAGAATACACAAATAGAAGATGTAAAATCATTTTTTTATCAATACTACAGACCTAATAATGCAATAATGGTTGTTGCAGGCAATGTAGAAACGGAGCAAATTAAGAACTTATGTGATAAATGGTTTAAAGATATACCGGCAGGGACTCCAAATAATCGATTGCTTCCTGTAGAGCCTTTGCAAACAGAAGAAAGAAAGCTTACTGTAGAAAAAGATGTTCCTTATGATGCCATTTATAAAGTATATCATATCTGCAAAAGAACTGATAAGGAATATAATGCTGTTGATTTGATTTCCGATATATTGTCGAGTGGTAAATCTTCGCGTTTTAATAACGAACTTATAAAGCAACAGAAATTATTCAGTGAAGTTAATTCATATATTACAGGCGATATTGATAATGGTTTGTTTGTAGTAACCGGAAAACTTCACAAAGGAATAAAAATGGAAGATGCCGAGCAAGCTATAGATAATGAATTAGAGAAATTAAAAACAATTACTGTAGAGGATTATGAACTTCAGAAACTAAAAAACAAAGTAGAATCTATTAATGCATTCTCACAATTAAAAGCAATAGATAAAGCAATGAATCTTGCTTATTATGAATTGCTGGGTGATGCTGAAATGATAAACACAGATATAGATAAATACCAAGCAGTGACTTCAGAGGAGATAATGCGCTATAGTAATAAAATATTTATTAAATCAAATTGCAGTACTCTATATTATTATTCGAAGAATAAATAAAAATTATAGCCTCAGGCAACTATTTGTAAAAAAATATTGTCATATATAATACGAAATTTAAATGCTATCGGAAGAAGAAATAATTAAAGGATGTCTGAAAGGTGACAAAATCGCACAAAAGGCTTTATATGATAAATATTCTGCTAAGATGTTCGGCGTTTGTTTACGATATCTAAAAAATATTGACGAGGCTGAAGATGCATTACAAGATGGGTTTATAAGAATATATGGTAATATAGATACTTATAATTTTAAAGGTTCTTTTGACGGTTGGATTAGACGAATAATAGTAAACGCAACAATAAACTATCATAACTATAATTTAAAACATCGTTTTCATGTAGATTATTCGGAAATAGAGAATAGTGAAATAGAAACTAATCTAACAAATGATGTTTACTCGGCTGAAGCTCTATTAAGTTTGATAAGATCATTACCCGAAGGTTATAAACAGATATTTAACTTATACGAAATAGATGGATATAGTCATAAAGAGATTGCTAAAATGTTAGGAATATCAATAAATACATCTAAGTCGCAATTGATGAAAGCTAAGAATATGCTTAAAGCTAGAATGAACACAAATAAAAATGTGATATAATTAAAGAAATGGATACTGAAAATAACATAGGAGAAGTATTTAGAGAAGCTTTCAAAGATTTTGAAAGAAAGCCATCTGAAAATGTCTGGACAAATATTGAGTCAAAGGCTAAAGCTCCCTCTTTTTATAATAAACTTATAAGAAATAAGACTAATATACTTATTGGTTCTACTGCAATTATTATCGTAGCAAGTGTAGCATATTTCTTATTAAATCAAACAAATAATAAATCAAATAATAACGAACAATCTATAATAACAACTAATAACAATTATAAAACTCAAAATACAAATAACACTAGCCTGAATAGCAATAAACAAATAGTTGCTAATACAACTGATTCAAAAAACACTACTCCTAATAATGTTAATGAAATAGTAAAAACGAAAGATACAGTTGGAACTACTACTATCCCAAAACCTGCTAACTATATTCCAAAACAAGTAGAGAACAATGAGAAGCCAACAAATGCTAATACACCAGCTACTACAATTCCTAAAACGAACAATACTAATAGTACTAATAATACAAATTCACAGAAACCACAAACTAATAAAAACTATAATGTAGTTGCTAATAATCCTGTCGATAATACACCAATTACCTTTACTCCTGACCAGACAATTTGTAAAGGTGATAAAGTTAAATTAGAAGTTAAAGGAGGAGTCACCTACTTATGGAGCACTGGGGAAAGAACACAGTATGTTCTTGTTAATCCAACTTCAACAACAGATTATAGTGTCATAGTAACAGATAGTAAAGGTGCAATTAAGTCCGGATTAATTACAGTCAATGTTAGTGACTGCGAAGCTTTAATGGTTCCTAATGCATTTGCTCCAAATGGAGAAGGAAAAGCAGCTATCTTTAAAGCTTATGGAAATAATATAAGAAACTTTGAAATGATAGTTTATTCACGTTCCGGTCAGATAGTATTTTCGTCAAAGAATATTGACGAAGGATGGAATGGTACTTTTAGTGGAAATAATGCACCAATGGGAGTATATGTTTATAGAATAAGTTATATAGATCAACTAAATACACCACATATTTTAAACGGGCATGTAAGCCTAATTAGATAAAGAAATTATGTTTCAAATTATAGATAGAACAATTACCCCAGAGATAAAATTATTTAATACAGAATTAGAAGGAATAAACTTAATAAAACCAATAATATTTTATTTAAACAACAATATCCCGATTTACCAAGTTAATGTTGGTGAACAGGATGTTGTTAAAATAGAATTCATATTTGCAGCAGGTTCCTGTTTTCAGGATAAAAATTTAACTGCATCATTCACTAATCAATTATTAACTGAAGGCACAATTAACTATAAATCTGAAAAGATTTCAGAAGTATTAGATTACTATGGCGCCTTTGTGGAAAAAGAAGTTGACAGAGATTACGCTTCTATCATTGTTTATGTATTAAGAAAACATTTAAATTCAATTCTTCCTATTATAGAGGAAGTAATCAAATCACCTGTCTTTCCGGAAGAAGAACTTTCGATATTGATAAATAAACAAAGGAGTCAGTTTGTTATAAATACTCAGAAGGTAATGTTTATTGCAAGATCTAAGTTTACTGAGTTTATTTATGGAGAAGATCATCCTTACGGGAGAAATTCAAAACTTGAAGATTTTGACAATATAAAAAGAGAAGATGTTGTAGACTTTTATAATAAGCATTATCATTCTAATAATTGTAAGGTAATAGTTGCAGGTAAAGTAGATCAAGATTTGATTAATAGTTTAAATACTCATTTTGGAGTTGATAGTTGGGGACAAAAAGATAGTCAATCTTCAATTTTAGATTTTAATGTTAATAATCTAAACTCAAAGAAGAATTTCATAGATAAAGAAGATTCAGTGCAATCTGCTATAAGGATTGGTAAGGTTCTTTTTAATATGCATAATGAAGATTATATTAAATTACAGATATTAAATACAGTAATTGGAGGCTATTTTGGTTCGAGATTAATGAAAAACATTAGAGAAGATAAAGGTTTTACTTATGGGATAGGTTCTGCAATTATACCTTTAAAGAATTCTGCTTATTTCTTTATCTCAGCTGAAACCGGATCAGATGTAACTTTTCAAGCAGTAGAAGAGATATATAAGGAATTAAATAAATTAAAAGAGCACCCAATATCTTATGAGGAATTAGATCTAGTTAAGAATTATAAAACCGGAGAAATAATGAGAAGTTTAGATGGTCCTTTTGCTATATCTGACCTTACTAAATTAACAATACAATTTGATTTAGATGCTAATTACTTTAGTAGATATCTTTCTGTAATAAGAAATATAACTTCATCTGAATTACAAGAACTAGCCATAAAATACTTTAATGAGAGTGATTTATATGAACTAATTGTTGGGAAGAATAATAAATAATAATAAAACAACATTGTCTTCGTTTTGTAACATATAGCTATTGAATGAAAACAAAACTTCTAATATTATTTTTTATATTGCTAACAATAAAGCTTGATGCATTAACAGCACCCGAGCTTCATTGTATAGCTGTAAATAATAATGGAAGTGTAACTTTAACCTGGACAACTCCCGTTGATATCACAAGTTTTGATAGTTATCATATCTTTAAATCAAATACTTTAAATGGTACATATTTAGATATTGGAAGTGTTTCGAATGTTAATCAAACAACTTATACAGATAATACAATTAATGCAAATACTCAATCCTATTTTTATTATGTAAATTGTCTTTCTACTTCGGGGACTTACACAACACCATTTGATACTTTGCAAAGTATTTTATTAAATGTTACCAATGTAATGGGTAATGCGAATTTAGTTTGGAATCCAATTCATAATCCTGCATTAAGTACAACAGAATTGTATTATAAAATAAATAGAGAGAATAAGACTTTATTAATCTGGCAGTTTTTAGATTCAACTTTGTTAACTCAATACAATAACACCGTAAATGTTTGTCATGATACTTTAAACTATTATGTAGAAATAGGTGATGCTTCCGGATGTATATCTGTCTCTTCAATTGCTGGGGATTTGTTTGTTGACCAGAATCCACCAATACCTGTTAGCTTTGATACTGTTAGTGTAGATAATGTTAATGTTAAAGTTATTCTTGGTTGGCAACCAAGTCCATCTGTTGATACTAAAGGTTATTATATTTGCAGGGGATCCCCTTGTACAACATTAGCAACTATTATGGGGAGGTTTACTACATTTTATACTGATTTAACTTCAACACCTAATACAAGTTCATTTACCTACAGGATTGCTGCTTTTGATAGTTGCGGCAATATAAGTATCTATAGCGAAAATCAAAATTCAATGCTGTTACAATCTTCTGAAGATATATGTAATGATAAAATAGAACTAAACTGGAATTCATATATTAATATGAATCCACAGTTGTTGGGATATAGAGTGATGTTGAGTATCAATGGAGGATCTTATAATAGTGTTGCTTCTCTTTCTACAAATGTATTATCATATACCTATACAGGTTTAATTGACAATACTGATTATTGTTTTTATATTCAGGCTTATGATAATTCAAATACTAAAACATCCAGTTCGAATATTAATTGCCACCATATAATATTAGCTCATAATTCTACCTTTTTATATATTAGACATGCTTCTGTTATTAATAATGTTGTAGAAATTAAAGTTTATACTGATACTGCTGTGCAAATTAATGGATATAACATTTTAAGATCAGAAACTCCTACAGGTCCTTTTATACAGATAATGAACTTGCCTTATAATTCATTGCCTAATTTTACTGTTATAGATAATAATGTAAATGTAATGAATCAAATATATTATTATAAAATTGAAGAAATTAATAGTTGTGGTACTATAGGAATAACTTCAAATACAGCTCATACAATATTATTAAAAACAAAAACTATAGATAATTTTACAAACGAGCTGTCCTGGAATCAATATGGTGATTGGGCAGGTAATGTAGAGTCTTATGATGTTTATAGAAGTAGTAATGGTGGTTCTTCATTTAATTTTGTAAAAAATATTAATGCCGGAATAACTAATTATATTTTCTCTGATGATGTTTCAAACTTTACAATTGGACAAGGAGAGTTTTATTATTATGTTATAGCTAAAGAATACCCAAATTTCACGTATCCTTTTACTGAAGAGAGTTATTCTAATGTTTCAAGTGTGGAACAAACACCTTATATGTATATTCCTAATGCGTTTTGCCCTCAAGGAATTAATAAGGAATTTAAACCTGTGGCAGGCTTCATCAGTGCTCAGAATTATTTAATGCAGATATATAATCGTTTTGGTCAGTTAATATTTGAAACTGATAATCCAAGTATTGGTTGGGACGGTAAGCAAAAAAATGAATATGTACAATCTGGAGTTTATGTTTATTTGATAAGTTATGAAATGCCTAACAATCAGGTTGTGCAAAGGAAAGGACATGTAACAGTTGTATATTGATAATTTATTTATGAAATATATTTTGCTAATTAAAAAATAATTACTACTTTTGCACTCCATAAAATTTGAACAATGAAAAGAACATTTCAACCATCAGTAAGAAAGAGAAGAAACAAACACGGTTTCAGAGAAAGAATGGCTAGCGCTAATGGACGTAGGGTTTTAAATGCTAGAAGAGCTAAACATAGAAAGAAATTAACTGTTTCTGACGAAAAAAATAATAGATAATTTATTTTATCTAATTGGTTTTTTTGATATAGTATTTAAGATTTTAAGATATTTCAAAAAAAGGACGATACCTAATATCGTCCTTTTTTTGTTTGTGTAGTATCCTATGATTTTTGATAAACTATTAGATTCATTTCATTGCAATTGCCTAGTCTTTATTAATCATATTTAAAATATCATCAATATATTCCCTATTATTTGACAATCTTGGGATTTTATGTTGTCCTCCAAGTTTCCCCTTTGTTTTAAGCCATTTATAGAAAGTTCCTTTTGGTACAGATTTTACAATAGGAAGTTTAAGAATTAGATTATGATATCGCTTAGCTTCATAATCCGAATTGATAGACTTTAATGCATTATCTAATATTTCAGTAAAGTATTCAATACTTTCGGGCATATTTTCAAATTCAATCAACCATTCATGTGAAGCTGAATTTTTTTCATTCAAATAGACTGGTGCTGCTGTAAACTCATTAATTATTGCTCCGGACTTTTCGCAAGCAATTGCCAACGCATTCAACGCATTATCAACTATAATTTCTTCTCCAAAAGCATTAATAAAATTCTTTGTTCTTCCTGTTATCTTTATTCTAAATGGATTGAGCGAAGTAAATTTTACAGTGTCACCAATAATGTATCTCCATAAACCTGAATTAGTAGATATTACAATTGCATAATTAACATCAATTTCAACCTGATCTAAAGATAAAGTTATTGGGGAGTCTGTATCAAATTGATCCATAGGAATAAATTCGTAGTAGATACCATAATCAAGCATTAGTAATAACTCATCTGATAATGAAATATCTTGAATTCCAAAGAAACCTTCCGTAGCATTATATGTTTCAAGATAATTCATTTTATAAGTAGGCAGTATTTTATTAAACTGTTCCTTGTATGGTGAAAAATTTACACCTCCATGGAAATAAGCTTCTAGTTCGGGCCAAACTTCTTGAATGTTTGTCTTTCCTGTTATTTCTAATATTTTTTTTAATAATAATAAAGTCCATGACGGAACCCCGGATAGATTAGTAACGTTATGATTAATAGTAGCCATAGCCATTTTCTCAATCTTCCCTTCCCACTCATCCATTAAAGCAATGGTTTTATTTGGAACCCTAATAAACTCGGCCCAAAA
Source organism: Bacteroidota bacterium (assembly GCA_037134755.1). Classification (GTDB taxonomy): domain Bacteria; phylum Bacteroidota; class Bacteroidia; order Bacteroidales; family JACABE01; genus JBAXLO01. The sequence continues at coordinate 30,415 of JBAXLO010000019.1, forward strand.
GGGTAGGTTTTCAATTATAATTGCGGATAGGTCTCCATAATAGGACTCATTATTAATTTCATTTATCCTGTGACTACCTCCTAAAGCCAATCCTCTGCCATTAAAGATCATAGAATCAGGATAATTATTGCAATAAATTGACAACATATCCTTGCCTCCTTTAAAATGGCATTCAATTAAAGATTCCTCACTTACGGGGATAAATTTACTCTTGTCACTAGTTGTCCCTGAGGATTTAGCAAACCATTTTATATCACCATCCCACAAGATATTTTGCTCACCAGCCATCAAACGGTCTATATATGGTTTTAAAGAGTTATAATCATTTAAAGGAACTCTTTCTTTAAATTGTTCCAGTTTAGTTATTGATTTATATTCGTGTTTCACTCCCCATTCAGTATCTTTTGCTGAATAAATTAATTTCTTAAGCCATTCATTTTGTACCTCGTGAGGGTATTTCATAAAGAGTTCAATTTGAAGAATCCTCTTCTTCATCAACCATGATAATACAGTGTTTATTAGTTCCATGTTATAAATTAATATTAAATACAAATGTACAAATAATATCTAACACCAAGTCAAGAAATATTTTTTATTTAATCATTTTAATATTCTATTTTTGCAAAATTATAAAAGAGAAAATCTCAAATCGTATACATTTATTAATTTATTATAAAGGAATAGTGTTTTCAATTTTGTTTATATCATTTAATAGATATTAAAAAACAATGGAATAATTATATATTATGTCGAAAATAAAAAACTATCTCTCTCTCGTTAAATTTGCTCACACTATTTTTGCTATGCCATTTGCTTTAGTAGGCTTTTTTTTAGCAATATCCAAATATCCTTCACCTAAATCGTGGTGGTTCTTACTTTTACTTGTAATACTTTGTATGGTATTTGCTCGTAATGCTGCTATGGGTTTCAACAGATTTATCGACAGAAAATTTGATTCTAAGAATGCTCGTACAGCTCAAAGAGAAATCCCATCAGGAGTTATTTCACCCCAAAAAGCATTGATATTTGTAATATTAAATGCTATATTATTTATGGCTACAACTTTTTTTATGAACGATAATCATCTGGCATTCTTTCTTTCACCTGTTGCACTGATTGTTATTCTTGGTTATAGTTTAACTAAAAGATTTACTTCTCTTTGCCATCTGGTATTAGGATTAGGACTTTCCTTAGCCCCAATCGGAGCTTATATTTCGGTAAGTGGGCGGTTTCATATCATACCTGTATTACTTTCGTTTATGGTATTGTTTTGGGTTAGTGGCTTTGATATTATTTATGCTCTGCAGGACATAGATTTTGATAAATCTCAAAAACTAAAGTCCATACCCGAAGCCTTAGGAATTAAGAATTCATTATTACTTTCTACAATTCTGCATTCATTTTCATTGATTATAATAGTTATTATTGGATTAATTGGCAATTTTGGATATATTTATTGGATTGGTGCTTTTATTTTTATTCATTTGCTCATATACCAACATATAATAGTTAAAGTTAATGATTTAAGTAAGATTAACCTTGCTTTCTTTACTACAAATGGCATTGCAAGTATTGTTTTTGGTATTTTTGCAGTGCTTGATATTCTTATAAAACTTATATAAATTATAAAAATAAGCAATTTAATTTTTTAACACACTTTTTAGATAATCAAATTAATAACAATTTGATATTGTATTTTATTATTAATAATATCGAATTTGTTAATAATTATTTAACGAAATGTTATTTTTTACAAATATTATTAGTAATTTTACGAATTCTAATAAACATAATATTTAAAGTTTGAAAATATTAAATTAGAACAAAATTAAATTAAGTTTACGTAATGACAAACAATCAAGACAAACAAAAAAAATATAACTGGGAATCAAAAATCATACTAATTGTTGAAGATGATATTTGCAATGCCTGTTACATAAAAGAAATACTCGACAAAACTAAAGCAGAGTGCAAGATAGCACCCAATGCTCGCATGGCACTTAAATATTTCTATTCAACTCCAAAGATTGATCTTATCCTAATGGATCTTCAACTACCTGATATAAGTGGAATTGAATTAACTGTAAAAATTAAAGCAATAAATTCAGAAGTTCCAATTATAGCTCAAACTGCTTTTGAAAAAGAGTTTGCAAAAGCAAAATGTTTGGAAGTTGGTTGCAATGATTATATAACTAAACCAATCAATAAAGATTCTTTATTAGAATTGATTGACAGTTACTTTAGTGATGTTCATGTAAAATAGATGTGCTTTCATACTTTAATGCACTACATAATAATTACTCCAATAATAATTAATGACAATCATTATTATTTTTAGATAATTCTCTTTTCCTATTTTTTAGCTTATAATATTTTCCTTTTTTATTTTTGTATTGGTGAAATTCATGCACCATACAAATAAAAAAAAACGAACCTTTAAAATTTCATTTCTATAAATTTTGAGACTTATTATCACTATTTTGTTGCTAAAACAACTTGATGTTATAATAAATAAGCACTTCAATAATTATTCAATTCAGGCGTAATGGACAAAATTAATGGTAAAATCTTCTATATCCACTATAAATATTATCTTTGAAGCAAATCAAATACTATGAATAAAAAAAGTGCTTTTATTGTAACAAAGGATTTACACAAAAATATGGAAAAATAAAAGGTATTCAACGCTACAAATGCCATCATTGTGGTAAACAATTTTTAGGAGGGAATAAGATTAATAATGATCAGCTTTGGAAAGTTTATGTTTATGGAAAGCAAACATATGAACAGTTATCAAGTAAATATAATTGTTCTTTAAAAACAATTCAAAGACATCTTGATAAAGTTTGTGTTATTAGTACAGAGCATCATATACGACCAATCATTTTGCTTATAGATACAACATTTTTTGGAAGAGGCTTTGTTGTAATGTTGTTTAAAGATTCTTTGACAAAAGAAAACTTGTTGAAATACTATGTATAATCAGAGACAAATAGTAGATACCATGAGGGAATAGAAGAATTAAAAACAAAAGGGTTTAAGATAGAAGCTATTGTTTGCGATGGTAGAAAAGGATTAATGCAAAGTTTTACGGATCTCCCTGTTCAAATGTGTCAATTTCATCAATCTGCTATAATAAGAAGATATTTAACTAAGAAGCCAAAACTTCAAGCAGCTAAAGAATTAATGATTGTTGTTGATATAATGAAACAAACAGATAAAGAATCATTCATTGGTGCATTATTACTATGGTTTGAAAAATGGGAAGTTTTTTTGAATGAAAGATCAATCTCTTCAGAAACAAACAAAAGTTTCTATACACATAAACGGTTAAGGAGTGCTTATAGAAGCATAAAAAGTAATTTGCCATGGTTGTTTACCTGATATGATTATTATGAGTTGAATATTCCTAATACAACTAATGCTATTGATGGACAGTTTTCTGATCTAAAAACGAAATTGCGTAATCATAATGGTCTGTCTATAGCAAGAATGAAAAAGTTTATTGATGAGTTTTTAAAGGCATAAGAATCTCTTAAAATATCAAAAGGAACCATTATAGTTCCCTTTGATTAACATTTTTGTCGATTACAAACATATCCCTATTCAGGTTGCTCTCCAGCAGGGCCTGCATCCGTTTTTGTTTGATAATGCAAAAGTATAAAATATTTTGTAAAGAATTTTTAGGATTAAAAAAAAGACCATTAATTTTGTCCATTACACCTCAATTCATGATAACTTATATTTAAAAGATGACAATTCTGACATCAGCTATTATTTATCATATTTTTAGGTGTAATAGACAAAATAGTTGGTTTTTTGAAGACGATTTGCTCTAA
>JBAXLO010000020.1:0-33881 GCA_037134755.1 Bacteroidota bacterium
GTGTAATAAAATAATATCAATAAAAATATCCTGTCGGGTTTTCTTATCCTGACAGGTTTATATCAAACTAAAAAGATTCCTCGCTTAGCTCGGAATGACAAGTATTATATGTAGGAGAAGGAGAAAAGGGCGGCGAAGCCGCCCTTTTCTCACATAAAAACCAAAAACTAATGTCATTCCGAATGCAGCGCAGCGAAATGAGGAATCTCAATAATAAATAATAAACCTATGAGAATAGTATTTAGCTTCTTATTTATTCTAATGTTATCGATTAGCTATTCTCAATCGTCAATTCCTAAAGATAGTTTAAAGAAAGAATTTGTAGGAAAAACGCTTTTAGATGACCAAATTCATATCTGGACCTCACCTTTCAGAATAAAAACAAAAGATCTTGCATATTTATTGCCAATAGGCGTAATAACAGGGCTTACCATTAAATACGATGAAGACATTCACCGGAATGTGATGCAATTTAAGAACGATAATTCGTGGGTTAGTAAAGTTAGTCCGCAACTAACACATTGTGGCGAATTACCTGTTGTGGGCGGTGTTACACTCTTGTTCTATGCAGGAGGATATCTTTTAAAAGATGATAAAGCGATGCAAACCGGAGCCCTCGCTGCGAATGCTTTAGTAGATGCAACTATAGTTGTAGAAGTTTTAAAAACGATTGCAGGTCGCCAAAGACCGCGAGTAGGAGAGGCCAAAAATGTATGGAATTTTATACCCACATCATTAAAACAATTTACAGGAGAGAATCCAGATAAATATAATTCGTTTCCTTCGGGACATACCATCACTGCTTTCACGTTGGCAACAGTTATAGCTCAACAGTATAAAGAAACAATTTATGTTCCGATAATTGCATATACTATAGCTACCGGAGTAGGATTGTCGCGTACAACAGAGAATGCGCACTGGCTTTCGGATGTGATGATAGGAGCTGCATTAGGTTATGGAATAGGTAAATACGTAACTCAAAAACATAAGAAAACTAACTGGGTTATCTTCCCAACTTCCTGGAATAATAATTTAATGCTTACAGGTATTTATCGTCTTTAGCCCATATTGCAGCTCAGGAGGGTTTGAAGTTTAAATTAGTTAATTAAGGTTTACAAGGGACTATTTTAAGTAATTTATCAGGAATACCATTTTATAACACACAGATAATAAGCATTAATACCATATCCGTTAATAGGAATTTTTTCTAATGAAGATCATTAGAAAAAAGTGTTGATTATTTTTAGATATTAAATGCTTTAATACAGGTAAAAGTTTAGTTATTTTGCAAGATTTAATGTAATTTTTCTTATAAAAATGAATCCTTTACCAATTGAATTTACAGACAAGAATATTGTTCCATGGGGAGGCATTGTGCTTTTTAGAGAGATGTTGAGTAGAATAAATTTTACATCAATATTAAATGAACTTGAATTACCTATTCATGGTTCTAACAGAGGATATTTACCTGAACAACTTATTACTAATTTCTTAGTAAGTGTGTGGAGCCTAATTCATAATTTAAATCATTAATAACATCAATAACAATCTGATGTTCCTCTCTACTAGAATGGAAGAAATTTAAAATCTATTAAATTTATACTTTTACATAAGAAAAAGATTATTACAAGCTCGCGAAAAGCACATCTAAAAGACATATTGAAAAGTTTACACTAAATACAGTCTAAACATGTAATTAGTATGTAATCTGTATGTAAAGATGGCTTATTTATTTTATAAATAATACAACTCTTTTATCAGAGGAAGAGAAAAAAGAGTATCCGAGACTTAGGAAGAGACATCGGAGACTTACTATATCGCATCGGAGGTTTACTGTGTGGCATCGGAGGTTTAGTGTTAGATATCCGAGCCTTACTTAGTCACATCGGAGGTTTACTATTAGGCATCCGAGCCTTACTTTGTCGCATCGGAAAGAGAAAAAAGCCTTTTATTGCTCTCCGATGAGGCATCGGAAAGAGAAAAAAGGGTTTTATTGCTCTCCTATGAGGCATAGGAGAGCAATAAAACCCTTTTTTCTCCTTCCCCGGTCTTTTTATCGGTTTCGGAAGACATTTAAAAACTCAATAAAATTGTATTCAAACTAATTGTGAACTCTTTAATAATCTTAAATCATCAATTCTCCAATTCACCAAATCACTAAATCACCAATTCGCCAAATCATTTCACACAAACACTATATCTGTAATAACATTAGCACCAGCATATTTATTAAGATTCTTAATTAAATTCTCTTTGGCATAGCTCAATTCGTTTCTTAATGCTGCCGAGTCAACTTTTACATATAGCGTTTTTCTTTTTACATTTAAATCCAGCGTATGCCTTTTAATCATTGAGCCAACCACAGTTTCCCACGAATTAATTAAGCGGGAAGCATTTACTTTATCTTTCATCCCGTAAGCATTTAGTAGTTGCTCAATAGCTTCTTTTAGTGTTAATTCGTTACTATATCTTCTCATTATTATTGTGTTATTTCTGTTGCAACTCCGGCATTTATAGTAAAAATCTTATGTGGAATATCTGCATTCTTAAATATCTTTGCAATCCTGTCGTGCTGCGTATCTGTAATAAAAACCTGTCCAAATTTATCGCTTCCCGCAAGATTTATTAATTGTTCAACCCTCGAATTATCAAGTTTATCGAAGATATCATCTAATAATAAGATTGGCTTAACCTTTTTAATGTTTCTTGTAAACTCAAATTGAGCTAGTTTCATTGCCACAACAAATGATTTCTGTTGTCCTTGCGAACCAAATTTCTTAATAGGGAAACCGGAAATCTTAAGATCCAAATCATCTTTGTGAATGCCACAGGTAGTATATTGAAGCATACGGTCGCGCTTGAGATTGGCTGCAAAAAGATCGGATAAATTATTATTATTTAATTGAGATATATATTCAATAAATACCTTTTCTTTGCCACCCGAAATATATGCAAAGTATTCTTGAAACAAGGGTAAAAAATCTTCGAGAAACGACTTACGTTTCTGATGAATATTAGCACCATGTTTACATAAATGCACATTCCACAACTCTAACGAACTCTCATCATAAGGAATTTTATCAGCAAACCGTTTTAAGAGAATATTTCTTTGCTCTAAAGCTTTGTTATAATTAATAAGATCATCAAGATAAATCCTGTCGAACTGCGAAATAAGCCCGTCAATATATTTACGTCTTAGTTCGCTTCCATCACTAATAAGATCTCTGTCGTAAGGCGATACCATAACCAATGGATACAGCCCGATATGATCGGCAAGTTTATCGTATTCCTTTTTATTAATCTTAAATAGCTTTCGCTGATTTCGCTTTTGAATACAACTTATCATATCCACTTTATCTTCCTCTTTTTGATAATATCCATGAATGGCAAAGAAGTCCTCTTCGTGCCTTATGTTTTGAGAATCTATTGGATTAAAATAACTTTTGCAAAAAGACAGATAATAAATTGCATCCATCAGATTGGTTTTGCCTTCACCATTATCACCAACAAAACAATTAATCTTTTCGGAGAATTCAAGATCAGTATCAGTATAGTTTTTGAAATTTGTAACAGTTAGCTTTTTAAGAAACATACATTATATATTAGAGATAATAGCAGCAATTTCCTCCATCAGCCACTTAGGTGTGGAAGTAGCACCGCAAACACCAACATTATTTATACCTTTAAACCATTCAGGATTTATATCCTGAGGCTCGGAAACAAGGTAGGATCTTGGATTTACCGATTTGCACAGATCAAATAAATACATTCCATTAGAGCTCTTCTTTCCGCTTACAAAGATAATAACTTCAAAGTTACCGGCGAATTCTTTTAATTCTTTTGTTCGATTTGAAACCTGTCGGCAGATAGTATCATTGGCAACAAAATCAAAATCAGCATCAGGATTCTTTTCTATTAGTCTGTTTTTAATTAGTTCAACAACCCTAGCCAAGCCATCTATACTCTTAGTAGTCTGCGAATACAAACGAATAGGACGATTAAAATCAACTTTGTTTAAATCTTCATCTTTATCAATAACAATTGCATTATTATCTGTTTGTCCAAGCAATCCATTTACCTCAGCATGACCCGTTTTCCCATATATTAATACTTGTCCATCTATCATTTTCATCTCATCATAGCTATTCTTGATCCTTTTCTGTAATTTAAGAACTATAGGACAAGAAGCATCTATAAGAGTAATATTATTTTCGGTAGCAATACGATAGGTTTCGGGAGGTTCGCCATGAGCGCGAATCAAAACTTTACAATCATGTAATTGCTTGAACTTATCATGTGTAATAACTTCAAGTCCTTTATTGGTAAGACGTTTTACTTCCATCCCATTATGAACAATATCACCTAAACAATACAAATGCGGATTGTCATTTAACTCCCTTTCGGCAATATCAATTGCATTAATCACACCAAAACAAAAACCGGAAACCTTATCTATCGTAACATTCATCAAAACCTATACTATATTATATATGTAAGCACTTATTAAAACAATTGAAACCATTTAGCAATCTTAAAAAACATCTCTTATGAAATGTTCTTTATTATTAAAGCTAAACATATCGCCTGTTTTCAATCCTTTAATACTTTGGAAGAAAGGAACTTTTATTGAGATAGGATAATAAACATCTTCACCAACATGAATTTTAGTCATACTAATAGCTACAAATAGTTTTTGATCATCAGTAATAACAACCGAACCAAAACTAACATCATTATTTATTTTATTTGGATCTATTCTTTTTAAAACAGCAAGCTCAGCCATAGCATTATCTAACTGTTGACCATACATATCACGCTTACGCAACAATTGCATTCTATACGAATCATACCTATCCTTAGGTTGTCCATAATCATTTGCACTTTCTTGTGTTTCGGCCATTTGTGACTTCAGACTCTCGATTATACTATTAATATTAGTATAACAATCGTCAATTAATCGTTTTTTAATCTCTTGCTTTTCCATCATTTTCTATTGTAAATGGATATTTTATTGTAATTTTACAGAGTTATTAAATTGTCAACAAATATACGAAATAAAAATGGATAATGCGAAAAAACTTTTAATGGATGAAGCAATTAAATTAGCCGATAATAATCTTAACAGCACTATTAACGGTCCTTTTGGTGCTATAATTGTCAAAAATAATATAATTGTAGGACGTGGAGCTAATAGCGTTGCTTCAACTAATGACCCTACTGCACACGCCGAAGTTAATGCAATTAGAGATGCTTGTAAAAATTTAAATACTTTTGATCTTGAGTCCTGCGATATATATACTAGTTGCGAGCCTTGTCCCATGTGTTTGGGGGCTATTTACTGGGCACATATAAAGAATATTTATTATGCTTGTCATAAAAAAGATGCTGCCGAAGCAGGTTTTGATGATGCTTTTATTTATAATGAATTTGATTTAGCTATTGATAAAAGAAGTATACCGGCTACACAAATTAATCAGGAAGATGCAAAAAAAATATTTGTCAAGTGGATTGATAAGCAGGATAAAATCTGTTATTGAATGTGATTACCATTAATGATGAAGGTTTCTTTAAAGTGATCCCAATAGAAATCGGAGTTTTAAATAAAGTTTCATCACTTAATACAATTAAACATCTTGTTTTAACGTTAAGTATAGATTCAATAAAACAATAAAAACATTGAGAAATTTATTAATAATATTACTGGTATTCATATTCATTTCGTGTACAAGCGGAAGAAGTTATCATGGCGTAAACCATAGCAAACATACCGTACGTGGAGGCGCAGGTAACACCGGACTGGATGTAAAAAAGTCATGCTCCAAGACTACTGATTAAAAAAATAAGGCTTACTATTGTAAAATAATAAGCCTTATAAGTGATCCCGCTAAGAATCGAACTTAGATCTGAAGTTTAGGAAACTTCCATTCTATCCGTTGAACTACGGGACCAATCTCTTAATAAGAGGCTGCAAAGATACAAAAATTATTTAACTTCGCTGCCATTGTTTATAGTATCCGTTGGAGCTACAAAGCATAACTTGCCGTCATAGTTCTCAGCCATAAGTATCATGCCTTGTGAAGTAATTCCTTTTAAATCTTTTGGAGCTAAGTTAACTAGTATGCTAACCTTTTGCCCGATTATGTTTTCTGGTTCGTAATACTCGGCAATACCCGAAACTACGGTGCGTTTATCAATACCTGTATCAATTGTAAGTTTCAAAAGCTTCTTTGTCTTCGGAACTTTAACAGCATCTATAATGGTACCTGTACGAATATCTATCTTAGCAAAGTCATCGTATTCTATATTAGCTTTAGCAGGTTTAGCCTCCACATTAGCTTCTTCGTTAGCCTTTTTAGTATCCAATAGTTTCTGCACTTGTTTGTCGATATCAACGTCCTCAATTCTCTGGAAAAGGAAATCAACAGCACCCAATTGGTGTCCTTCCTTTACTAAATCAATACTGCCTGCCTTATCCCATTTCTCTAAAGTAATATTAAGCATCTTGCTTAACTTATCAGCAGTAAAAGGAAGGAAAGGCTCGCAAACGATACTTAAATTAGCACATATCTGTAAAGAAATATTAAGAACAGTCTTCACCCTTTCAGGATCCGTTTTAATCTGTTTCCATGGTTCGTTTTCGGTAAGATATTTATTACCTAAGCGTGCAAGATTCATCATCTCATTAATAGCTTCGCGAAAGCGATAACTTTCAATACTAGCAGCAATACTTGCAGGGAAATTCTTTATATCTTCTAAAACTGTTTTATCAGCATCATTAACAGCACCCAAAGCAGGAACAATTCCTTCATAATATTTAGAAGTCAATACCAAAGTACGGTTCACAAAGTTGCCGAAGATAGCAAGCAATTCATTATTATTCTTTGCCTGATAATCTTTCCAGGTGAAGTCGTTATCCTTAGTTTCAGGAGCATTAGCGCAAAGCACATATCTTAATTCATCTTGTTTATTTGGGAATTCTTCCAAATATTCATGCAACCATACAGCCCAGTTACGAGAGGTAGAAATCTTATCACCTTCTAAATTCATAAACTCATTAGCAGGAACATTATCTGGAAGAATATAAGAACCTTCTGCCTTCAACATTGCAGGGAAAATAATACAATGGAATACGATATTATCTTTACCAATAAAATGAACAAGCTTCGTTTCTTTATCTTTCCAATATAATTCCCATTCAGGAGTTAATTCTTTAGTTGCAGAAATATAACCAATAGGAGCATCAAACCATACATAAAGAACTTTACCTTCGCCACCTTCAATATCAGCTGGAAGTTTTACACCCCAATCTAAATCTCTGGTAACTGCACGAGCTTGCAACCCCTGATCTATCCACGATTTACATTGTCCATAAACATTCGTTTTCCAATCATCCTTATGACTTACAAGTATCCATTCTCTAAGGAAGTTTTCATAACGTTCTAAAGGAAGAAACCAATGTTTAGTTTCTTTCATCACCGGTTGGTTACCACTTATTGCCGAACGTGGATTAATAAGATCTGTAGCATTTAATGTAGTGCCACATTTCTCGCACTGATCACCATAAGCTTTTTCATTACTGCAATGAGGACAGGTTCCGGTAATATATCTATCAGCTAAAAATTGTTTGTTTTCTTCATCATAATATTGAAAAGAAGTCTTCTCAACAAAATCATTCTTATCATAAAGAGTTTGGAAGAACTCAGTAGCTGTTTCGTGATGAACTTTATTAGAAGTGCGTGAATAAATATCAAAGGAAACACCAAAATCAACGAAAGATTTCTTTATGATGCCATGATATTTATCAACGATCTCCTGAGGAGTAACCCCAAGCTGACGAGCCTTAATAGTAATAGGAACACCATGTTCGTCGGAACCACCTATAAATAAAACATCCTTACCGATAGAACGTAAATAACGCACATAAATATCAGCAGGAACATAAACACCAGCCAGATGACCTATATGAATTGGGCCGTTAGCGTAAGGCAAAGCCGAAGTAATTGTATATCTCTTAAAATTATTGTTCATAACGTTGTGTAAACTTTTAACATTCTTTTAGTAAAACATGTCTAAATAATGAGTATTTTAGCTAACTCAAATTAGGGTGCAAAGATACATAATTTTCAGGAGTAACTAAAACGTATTATTAAACTATTAATCAAGTAGGGATGACAAAACGAAAACAGCAGGGGAGTAAACTGATAATAGGATTGATTGCATTGTCGATAGCATTTCTTAGTGGCACAGGTCGCGAAATGCAAAGCAATGTCAAACCAATCCATCTTAAGAATATTGGTAAGTACAAGCCTGGTGTAAGTTCTTTTGTTCCCGATCAACAGAAGGTTAAGTTTATTGATAGTCTGGTTACTTCTTGTTATAAAAAAGGCATGTTCAACGGCACTATTCTTGTTGCCGAAAAGGGAAAGATACTTTATGAAGGAGCTTTCGGTTATTCTAATCTTAAAACTAAAGATACTCTTAATGTAAATACTCCTTTCCAGTTAGCATCTGTTTCCAAAATGTTTACAGCTGCTGCTATTATGCTTTTGCATGATAAAGGCAAGATAAATTATGATGATCTTGTTAAGAAATATCTCCCTGATTTGCCCGGCGAAGGCATCACTATTCGCAATCTTTTGAATCATCGTTCAGGTTTGCAGAACTATATTTATGTTGCCGACCATTACTGGAACAAATCTAAGGTGCTTGTCAATAATGATATCCCAACATTATTTAAGCTTTATAAGATTCAACCGATATTTAAGCCGGGTGCTCGCTTTCAGTACTGTAATACTAACTATGCTTTGCTTGCTTTAATTGTTGAGAAGATTTCGGGTACTTCTTTTGCTCAGTTTATGAAGTCTAATATCTTTGACCCGCTAGACATGAAGGACTCCTATATATATAGTAAGGCTACTGATAACTTTATCCCGGGTAGTGCTAAAGGGTTTTCTTTTTATTTCCGTGGAAGAGCTTTTAAAGAAGAGATTCCCGACTATCTTGATGGTGTTACGGGTGATAAGGATATGTTCTCGAGTGTAAGGGATATGTTTTTGTTTGATCAATCGTTGTATGATTGCACTATCTTAAAAGCCGGCACTATTGCTGATTGTTTTACTGCTGATCCTAATGATAAAGGTAAACTTAAGAAGTATGGTTTTGGTTGGCGTATAAGAGTTGGCGATGATGACCGTCAGGAGGTATATCATTATGGTTGGTGGCGTGGTTTCCGTACTTATTTTGTTAGGGAAATGACGGATCGTTTTACAGTTATATCATTGAATAATCGTTCTAACGTTCATATTAATTCTATTCTTTGTAAGATTTTATGGTATCCATATGATGATACTAAAGATGCTAAGGGTAAGAAGCATAAGAGAAATGCTATGGACGAAAACGAAGATAGTTCTGAGGAAGGTTTATAGGAAGAAAGTACTTCAAGTATTTCAAGTTTTAAAAAGAAAGGAGAGTTGTCATTTAATTGGCAACCCTCCTTTCTTACTCTCTTTCAACATCGCACCTTAACCGAGATAGAGCGGTACACGAGCAGAGTTGAGGGGAAATTTCACGTACTCTCTTAGGTAACAATAATTGGATAAGGCACACTCCAAATGCCAATTCCCCAAGCACCTATAGCAGCCCAACGTACATAAATCTTAACTCCCACAGGCAAATTTAATAACGAAAAACTACAATGCGAATTTCCTCCTGCCAATATACATTCGTTTATTGGAGCTTCAGCTTCCAAACTATACATAACTATAAACGAAGCATCTGGCTTGTTTGTTGGTACTGTTATTAATAATTCGCCTGTATTAGGACTATTTTTTAATGAAAATGTTGAATCTGATTTACCTGAAGTACTTGCATCATAAAAAGGGATCTTTAAATTTGTTAATAATATTGCAGAACCTGCACATTTATAATTAGCCCACACCCCAACTGTGTGCATATCTTCATCAGCTATTGCACGACATGTTTTTAGAGCCACTTGTTCCGTTTTACCTCCACCAATATCGACTTTATGTGCATCTCTTAACTTAACTGCATCAGCCCTTAGTTTAGCACTTGTTACTGAACAATCACCAAACATTTCATCCGAATCCATTCCATCTGCAGTATTTTCCATTATTTCGGATAGTGATAAAGAATTTTCGCCGGTGTAATTAATATATGCTTTATTTATTTCCATTTTTAAATTTGTATTACTAGAATTTATTTATTTTATTGAATTATATAGTATTATATTTTAATTAACCCTCTTTTTTACAAGGAAGTTTTAATTTTACAAAGGCAAAGATTTTTATTAAATAGGCTAAATGTGTCGTTAGTGGCCTCTAATGTGTCGTTAGTGGTCTCTAATGTGTCGTTAGTGATCTCTAGTGTGTCGATAGTGGTCTCTAATGTATCGATAGTGGTCTCTAAAGTGCTGATAAACGCCTTTAATGTATCACTAGTTCTCTCTAATGTACGATTAGTTCTCTCTAATGTATCACTAGTTCCCTCTAAAGTATCATTTAGCTAAGTTAATGACCTAATTAGCCGGCATATATGCCTATATAGCTAATTACCTAAGCTTTTTTCTTTAAAATAAAATTGAAAAACTACAAGAAGTAGTTAGATAATAATGAACAGAATATTAAATGGTTTCCCGAACCGTTGACTTCTGTTATCATTATTAAAAATGAGCTGTGCAGATGCTCCGCCATCCAAAGAATAAGGGTGGTGATATGCAAAATTTAAACTTCAATGTGTAATTTATTTACCTTTTTTTCTGTCTTCAAAATAATTTCCAAAGATACTAATTATATTAATACAAAATAAAAAAAGATTTATTTTATTTTTATAAAGATTACAACAATTATGTAAGTGTCTATGTTAATATCTTTACAACAATTAATTAAAATAAGTATGAAGAAATCAATAATTATCTTAATATTTACTCTGTCGTTATTGCCAAAGCTCAATTATGCCCAGGGTGGCAGTACACATTATAAAAGAGACTATTCAAATCAAAGATTTGCACTCAATAAAGTATATGCTGATCTTGATTATGGGTTTCTAATTACCGATAAATCCCATGATTATGGAGCTTATTGTAATGTTATTTTTACAAATAATTGGGGTATTTCAATTGATGGTTCAAAAGTTAACTTACCTAATGCCCGTAATTTGCCTTCTGACTATGCAAGCCATCCTAAACCGTTTGCTCATTTGTTTTTTATTAGTGGTCCTAACGATTATGTGAATATAACTTCAATAAGAATTGTAAAAGACTTCCAAATTAGTAGAAATTTTAGCACAGGAATTGAGGGAGGGATCTCTTATATAAGCTATAAAGAAGATGAATTCTATAAAATTGATAGTTTAATGCCTACTATCTTCAGTTATGATTATAATGAAAGACAAAAAAGCACTGCGGTCGGATTATCTTTGCGTGCAAATGTTGAATATCAGTTATTAGATTTTCTTGGAGTAGGATTTGATGTTAAAACTGATATAAATTCGATACATACATTTGTAGCTGCTAATCTACATCTTACATTTTGGTTTTATAATAGAGAAAGAAGAGCAACATAAGATAAATATGGTTTAATTTTAAGATTTTATCTAAACATTAAAACCATATATCCTAACCAAAACAACAAATAATATCAGGGTTAAAGCCCGTTGGTTCTGTCTATTTCATATTACCCCAGCCTGAAGTCTAGAATTCATACATAAATAATAATTTTTGTATCATAATAAACAATATAAATATAAGTATGTTGATAAATATATAGGTTAATATAATATTTACTATCACATTTTTAATTAAATTAATTACTATGGAACAAATTAATTCAACCCCTTTTAAAAATAATAATACATTAAAAATAGTTTGCCTAATAAACTTGCTGTTTAGTGTAATATTAGTTTACCTAGATGTTAAAAGTTATTTTGATTATAAAACTATGCATGCACTTAATAGTAACAGCTTTATATATATGTCTGTTTTCGAAATTATAATAATAACAGGTCTTTTATTAATGCTCATTGGACGAAGAATTGGGTTTACGCTCTATATGATAGGGCAAATGGTATCGTATATTTATCCAATAGCTACAAACACAGGCGATACTGTTTGGGGATTATTGACGTTACCAATAGTATTAGGACCAATATTTTTTGGAATATTTTATTTTAGAAACCTTAAAAAGTTACATTAAAACCCACATATCCTACTCATTCATAATTCATAATTCATAATTCATAATTTATTGCTTAGTTTCGTTAATAATTGCTTAATTTTGCAAGCTCTAAATAAATAAAAAGAATGCTAAGAACACATAATTGCGGCGAACTGACATTAAAGAATATAAGTAAAGAAGTAACCCTTTGCGGATGGGTGCAACGTAGCCGCGAAATGGGCGGTATGACCTTTGTTGACCTAAGAGATAGGTACGGAATTACTCAATTGGTATTTAATATGGAAACCAATGCTGAGATTTGCGAACAAGCCCGTCAGCTTGGCAGAGAATATGTTATCTCTGTAAAAGGTACTGTTACCGAACGCTCGAATAAAAATGCAAAAATGCCAACAGGCGAGATAGAAATCACGGTAAATAGTTTCGAAATCCTTAACGAAGCCAAACTACCTCCGTTTACTATCGAAGATAATACCGATGGTGGTGACGAGCTTAGAATGAAATATCGTTACCTTGACATAAGAAGAAATCCCGTAAGGAGTAATCTTGAACTGCGCCATCAATTAGCGATGGAAACACGTAATTATTTAAGTAAACTTAAGTTTATTGAGGTAGAAACTCCATATCTTATCCGCTCAACTCCCGAAGGAGCAAGAGATTTTGTAGTACCTTCACGAATGAATCCCGGAGAGTTCTATGCATTGCCTCAATCGCCACAGCAGTACAAACAATTGTTGATGGTGGCTGGCTGCGACAGGTATTTTCAGATAGTAAGATGCTTCCGCGACGAAGATCTTCGTGCAGATCGTCAACCGGAGTTCACACAGATTGACTGCGAGATGTCATTTATCACACAAGAAGATATATTGAGCACGTTTGAAGGCTTGACAAAGCAATTATTCAAGAGCATTAAAGGCATTAAGATGGATAAGTTCACCCGAATATCCTATGCTGACGCCATGAAATACTATGGGTCTGATAAACCTGACATTCGGTTCGACATGAAGTTTGTAGAGCTAAAATCTGTGGAAGCAGATGCCGCTTCACAAGGCACTTTGTTTCATTTAACCAATGGTAGGGAGTTTAAGTTGTTTGATGAGGCCGAAATTGTAGTAGGTATCAATGCAAAAGGATGCAGTGAGTACACACGTAAGCAGCTTGACGAGCTTACTGACTTTGTTAAGAAGCCTCAGATTGGTGCAGGCGGATTAATTTATGTAAGATACAATCCTGATGGCACGTTAAAGTCTTCAGTTGATAAGTTTTATAATGCTGATGATTTGAAATTATGGGCAGAAAAGTTTAAAGCCGAGCCTGGTGACTTGATACTTATACTTGCAGGCAAAACAGAAAAGACTCAAAAAGCACTTTCTGAACTACGTTTAGAGATGGGTAGCCGTTTAGGATTAAGAACTAACGATACTTTTGCACCATTATGGGTTATAGATTTTCCATTACTGGAATGGGATGAAGATACGAAGCGTTTTTATGCAAAACATCACCCATTTACAGCACCAAAACCGGAAGATATACCGATGCTTGAAACTAACCCTGCTGATGTAAGAGCTAATGCTTACGATTTAGTTATAAATGGTGTTGAAATTGGAGGAGGTTCTATACGTATCTTCAATAAAGACTTACAAAAGAAGATGTTTACCATGCTAGGTTTCTCTGATGAAGAAGCACAGGCACAATTTGGTTTCCTAATGAATGCATTTGAATTTGGTGCTCCACCTCATGGTGGCATAGCCTTTGGTTTCGACAGACTTTGTTCAATGTTTGGAGGTTCTGAAAGTATTAGAGACTTCATAGCCTTCCCAAAAAACAATGCAGGTAGAGATGTTATGAGTGATTCACCTTCAGCTATAAGCAAAGAACAACTAAAAGAATTAAGTTTAAAAGTTAATGTAAAGTAAATTCACATTATAATATCACTTTGTGTGAATGAGAAAAGCTATAGATTAACTTCTATAGCTTTTCTTTTTATTATCTATATTGAAGTGTATCTGTAAGATCAATAAGGAAACAATTCAGATACACAGCACAAGCAGACATAAAAAAAGAGGCTGCCTTTTGTGGAGACAGCCTCTTGGATAATATAAATTGAGTTGATTAGTACATGCCACCCATTCCGCCTGGCATGCCACCGCCCATAGGAGGTGCTGGAGATTCTTCTTTAATATCTGCTAACACACATTCGGTAGTTAATAACATACCTGCAATTGAAGCAGCGTTTTCTAAAGCAACTCTAGCTACTTTTGTAGGATCAATAACACCAGTTGCAAATAGATTTTCGTAAACCTCTGTTCTAGCATTGAAACCATAGTCATCTTTGCCTTCCTTTACTTTCTGTACAACAACAGATCCTTCTAAACCTGCGTTTTCTACAATCTGACGTAAAGGTTCTTCCAAAGCTCTAATTACAATTGCAATACCTGTTTTTTCGTCTTCGTTATCACCTTTTAAGTTTAAGATAGCATCAATAGCTCTAATATAACCAATACCGCCACCAGGAATAATACCTTCTTCGATAGCAGCACGAGTTGCGTGTAAAGCATCGTCAAAACGATCCTTCTTTTCTTTCATTTCTATTTCACTAGCAGCACCAACATAAATAACTGCAACACCACCTGCTAATTTAGCAAGACGTTCTTGAAGTTTTTCACGATCGTAATCAGAAGTAGTTTTTTCTATCTGAGCTTTAATCTGATTGATTCTGCCTTCGATATTTGCTTTTTCGCCTTTACCACTAACGATAGTAGTATTATCTTTATCAATAGTTATTTTTTCAGCCTGTCCTAAATATGATAGGTCAGTATCTTCTAATTTATAACCTTTTTCTTCAGAAATAACGGTACCACCTGTTAAGATAGCAATGTCTTCCAACATTTCTTTTCTTCTATCACCAAAACCTGGAGCTTTAACAGCAGCAATCTTTAAAGAACCTCTTAAACGATTAACGACTAAAGTAGCTAATGCTTCACCTTCTACATCTTCAGCAACAATAACTAAAGGACGACCTGATTGTACAACCTTTTCTAATATAGGTAAGAAATCTTTCATAGTAGAAATTTTCTTATCATATATTAATATATATGGACTTTCGTAAACTGTTTCCATTTTTTCAGTATCAGTTACAAAATAAGGAGAGATATAACCTCTATCAAATTGCATACCTTCAACTACTTTAACTGTAGTTTCGATACCTTTTGCTTCTTCAATAGTTATAACACCTTCTTTTTTAACTTTACTCATAGCTTCAGCAATCATCTTTCCAATAAAAGAATCATTATTAGCTGATATAGTAGCTACTTGTTCAATTTTTTCAATACTATCACCAATAGATTTAGATTGTTTTTTAAGATCTGCAATAACTGCTTCAACAGCTTTGTCAACACCGCGTTTCAAATCCATTGGATTAGCACCTGCTGTAACATTCTTTAAACCTACTGTTAAAATAGATTGAGCTAATACAGTTGCAGTAGTAGTTCCGTCACCAGCAATGTCTGCAGTTTTAGAAGCCACTTCTTTTACCATTTGAGCGCCCATATTTTCGATAGGATCTGATAATTCTATTTCTCTAGCAACAGAAACACCATCTTTAGTTATAGATGGAGCTCCAAATTTTTTATCTATAATTACATTACGCCCTTTAGGACCTAAAGTAACTTTAACTGCATTTGATAATTGATCCACGCCTTTTTTTAAAGCTTCGCGTGCTTCCCAATTAAAAATTATGTTTTTTGCCATTTTTTTTACTTTTTTTAAAATTAAATAATTGCGTATATATCTGATTCTTTCATAATAAGATATTCATTACCTTCAACTGTAATTTCAGTACCGGCATATTTACCGTATAATACATTATCACCTACTTTAACAGTCATTGGTTCGTCTTTTTTGCCATTGCCAACAGCAACTACTACCCCTCTCTGAGGTTTTTCTTTTGCTGTGTCAGGAATAATAATTCCACCTGATGTTTTTTGTTCTGCAGCAGCAGGTTCTATAAGAACTCTATCTGCTAATGGTTTTACATTTAAATTTGCCATGTTATAAATTATTGTTATTTTATTATATTTTGAATTAATTAATTTCTTTATTGCGATAACCTGACATCATTAATTATGCCAAAGGAGAAATATGTCACATTTCCTGACAAAATGTCAGGTTTTAATGACAGGATAAAAAAAATGTCAGAATTTTCCTGACATTCTGACATTTTTTATTTAGATGAAATAAAATGTTATTTCTTTGGTTGCTGTTGTTGTGGTTGTTGTTGATTAGGAGTAGCATCCTTTAAAGGAGTAGCGTTATCAGTACTAAGCTCTGTTTTAGGAGCATTGTCAGCAACATTTCTTGGTATTGCAAATACTGACATTAAACTTAAACAAAGAAGCACTATAGCTAAAGTCCATGTAGCCTTTTCAAGAAAATCGGCAGTTTTTCTAACTCCCATTATCTGGTTAGTTCCACCAAAGTTAGAAGCTAAACCACCACCTTTTGAATTTTGTACTAATACAACTAATGCCATAAGAATACAAACTATCAGTATTAAAACTGAGATAAAAATATACATTCCCATTTTTTATAAAATATTTATTGATTATTAATCTTTTTCAATCTTTGAATTTGATTTGCAAAGTAACTACTTTTTTCTGGAAATTTCAAAATTAATTTGTTATATAATTTAATTGCCTTTGTAAAATAGCCTTGTTTCTCGTAAATTGATGCCAATGTTTCGCTAATAATGTCGTCATTATCAGCTAAACTGTTCCTTTCAAGATCCTCAACAAATTCTTTTTCCTGTTTAGGTGTTTTTATTTTAGGTTGATCTTTTAGAAACTTCTCAATTAGTTCATTTGCATCTTTTATTTCTTTATCATACTTCTCTTGATTTTCAGCAACAGCTTGTTTTACATTAGATTTCTCTTTATTAATTTCAGCAAGTCTCTTCTGAATAATCTCGATAAGCTCACTACTTGTGTTACGTTCTTGCTTATTTTCTTTTTCTACTATTTCTTCTTTTTCTACTTCATTATTAATATCAGCTACAGCTTTAATATCTTTAGAATTTTGTTCAAGCTCTTGTTCAGTACTATTATCAGTAGAAATAGAATGAATATTATCACATAAATTTTTAATTACTTTACGATTATTAACATAAACAGCAGTTAACGATTGTTGTTTTGAAAACTCTTCTTTTATCTTAATTAAATTTAATAAATATAAAACTTGTGCAGATTGACAAAACGGGTATTTTCTTACAAGTTCTTTTATATCTATTAAACTTGAAGAATCAAGTTTGAATGGAGCTTTAATTAATGTAGTATAATTTTCTATCATAATAAATACTTACCAGTTAACAACTGCTTTATTAAAAATATCTTCTACAAGTTGATCTGATAAAGTTTTTATTAAATCACCTTCTACAGCTTGTAAATTCTTCTGACTGTCATAATCTACATATCTACTAAACCCGGTTTCAAAACTTTGTTTATCATCTTTTGTATTAACAAATTTTACTTTTACAGTAATTGTTAATCTGTTTTGTGCAGCAGTTTGATTTGCTTGAATAGCAGTAGGAGAAACTGAATAACCTGTAATTTCACCTTCTAAACTTAAATCTCCATTTGAAGAAACTTGCATTAGGTTCGTTTGTGAAGAAAATCTATCTCTTAAAGATTGAGTTAACACCTGGCTTAACGTTGGCTGTCTTAAAGGAGCATTGTTAGGAAAGTATTGAATGGATATGGTTTTAGTATCCGCTGAAATATTAGCACCGGTGAAAGAATACATCCCACATCCATTCAATAAGAATAGGATTAATAAAAAATATATGTTCCTAAACTTTATCATTTAGTATGTGATATAAGAACTTTCTCTGTCTTATTTATATTATTACTTGATATTTTCACAAAATACATACCTTCTTTAAACGTAGAAAGATTAATATTATGATTACTTACATTTAAGTAATTATCATTATAAATCTCTTGTCCTGTTAAATTAAATATCTTTACATTAACTGGGATATTTTTAGTGTCATTAGTGCTTATTGTTAAATAATCTGAAGCGGGGTTAGGATATATTCTATAGTTTACTGCATGATTTTCAGAAATACCAACCGGATTGTAAACTAATGAAAGATCATCAATTAATAATGTAGTTCCATTTCCTCCTGCAGAAGTAGCAGAAGAGAGTAAAATGATATTCATTGTGTCAGGATTTTCTGTATATGCAGCATTATAATAAATAGGTAAAGCAAATTCAGTATATGATCCTACTGTGGTATTACATGTAAAGATGCCACCTGCAATAGTATCTCTTACACCTCCATTTGATTTGCTCAACATTATAGCAATTAACATACTGTCGGCACCAACAGGAGTATATTTAAAATAACCTTTTAAAGTATCTGGTCTGCCGGTGAATGGAGTTCCTCCGCCTACTGCTTGTGTTGTTAAATCAATAGTTCCAAGATCGCAGATACCGGGAACTGTAAGGGTTAAAACTGCTTGAGTTTTTAGTTCTGCAGCATAGGTTCCACTATGGCTATCAGTTGATCTTGCTATGCTATGGATAGTTGTTAAAATAACGTTTTGATTAACCGAAGTCCAGCTTGTGGCTGTGTTTGCATCTGTCCAAGTTTCGAATCCTGGATTAGGAATGGTTGTTTGGGCATTTATTTTATTTATTGTAATCACAACAAATAAGGCAAAAAGGATAAAATAAATCTTCTTCATATGTTTTAATTTTATTATGTTAGTAACTCAAATTTATTATAATATTATACTCCACAAAATTAATACTAAATACTATCTTATTATCATCAATTCTATTATATTTCTTTAAATAATGTATAAATTAATAATTATTAACAAAATAAAGCACTTTTATATTTATGATTCTTCCAAATCATAGTCTTTTATCTTCCTATATAAAGTTCTTTCTGATATTCCTAATTCTATAGCAGCACTGCTTTTTTTACCTTTATGCTTTTTTAGAACCTTTTTAATAACCTCTAATTCTTTTTTCTCTAATGAAAAGTTTTCTTCTACAACTTCAGATTCTTGTATAGGTTCATTATTATCATTGTCATTAGCATTATATTTTATATCATTCTTATCAAAGTAATTATCAAAACTCTTATTATAGTTATACTTTGTAAGATCATTATCCTGCGAAAGGTTTGCATTTTGCATTAATAAAGAAATAACTTTCTTTAAATCATTAATGTCTTTTTTCATTTCAAAAAGAACATTGTAGAGTATTTCCCTTTCGGATATACCTTGTTCAGCGGCCTTCTTATCATACAATACCGGCAGCTCATTATTATTAGTTTCGGGTAAGTATTTCTTTAAAGTTTGAAGATTTAAATCTCTCTCTGTTTCAATAATAGAGATTTGTTCGGTGATGTTTTTTAGCTGACGCACATTGCCTTGCCAACGATAGTTAGTAAGATATATCTTTGCTGCTTCATCTAATTGCAATGGTGGCATACGATATTTTTCAGCAAAGTCGTGGGCAAATTTCTTAAATAAAAGTTCGATGTCTTCTTTTCTGTTTCTTAATGGTGGCACATAAATAGGAACCGTACTTAGGCGATAATAAAGATCTTCGCGAAAAGTTCCTTTCTGGATAGCTTCAAGGATATTAATATTAGTAGCGGCTACTATTCGTACATTAGTTTTAATAACTTTTGAAGAGCCAACTTTAATAAATTCACCACTCTCCAAAACTCTAAGTAATCTTACTTGTGTTGATAAAGGGAGCTCGGCTACTTCATCCAAAAAGATAGTACCGCCATTAGCTACTTCAAAATATCCTTTGCGGGCTTCGTGCGCATCGGTAAACGAACCTTTCTCGTGTCCGAACAGTTCAGAATCAATAGTTCCTTCGGGGATGGCGCCACAGTTAATGGCAATATAAGGCCCATGCTTGCGCGGACTAAACTGATGTATTATCTTAGGGAAAACTTCCTTGCCTACACCGCTTTCTCCGGTTATCAAAACAGAAATATCAGTTGACGCAACTTGCTGTGCTATTTCGATTGCACGATTTAGTAAAGGAGAATTTCCGGTAATATTAAACCTTTGTTTTATTGATAAATTGTCCATTTAAAGCTAACGTTTAACTTGTTTTAATATCCAATTTTCTTATACTTATAAATTGGGTGTAAAATTACTAATAAATTACGACATCCTGACAAAATTTCATGCTTTTTAACAAAGTCTGCCATTTTGTCATAGATGTATTGTGAGATAGTTTATTTCCTTTGTGTAATTATGACGTGTATCATCGCACAATATCATTCTTTGTACAACGAGATTATATGAAAAATAAAATAAAGAAATTTATTAGTCACCGGAACTATAAGAATTACGGTTAAGAAAAAGAAATAAAATTAATTTCAATTTATTAAAAAGTTCTCACCATGTATTTGTTGGGAGTTTTTTGATTTGAATGATTAGCGATGAATCACAATTTTTTTTCATTAACCTGCTAACTCAAGGTCGTGAACTATAAAAGGGAAATTTAAATTAGCTTGTCACACTGCCTTTGCAATGACTAATTTAGGTTTATTATTTATAAAATGGATTTTGTAAGCCTTTTTATATTAATTTTGTGGATTATTCTGAAAACAATAAATGAGTAGAAAAGAAGCATTAAAAAGAGATCAAAAAACGAGATATTATAAAATAAAAAAGGCCAACAAAATGTTGACCTTCTGTGTAGCGGGAGCCGGATTCGAACCAACGACCTTTGGGTTATGAGCCCAACGAGCTACCACTGCTCCATCCCGCAATATATCTTTTAATTTATATTAATGATCGATTTCAGACTGCAAAAGTACTACTTTTTTATCAATACAACAAATATAATTAAATAATAATTAAATAATGGAACATAAAGCAGGTTTTGTAAACATAATTGGGAATCCAAACGTGGGCAAATCAACTCTTATGAATGCCTTGGTAGGCGAAAAACTTTCTATCATTACTTCTAAAGCACAAACTACCCGTCATCGGATTATGGGTATTGTCAATTCTGATGATTTTCAGATAGTTTATTCTGACACTCCGGGCATTGTTAATCCGCATTATAAACTTCATGAGTCAATGATGACTTTTGTTTATACTGCTTTAAAGGATGCTGATGTTTTTCTTTTGGTTACAGAAATAGGAGAACAATTCAAGAACCAAGAGATTATCGAAAAGATAAAAGCTTCGGGTATTCCGGCTATACTTATTATTAATAAGATTGACCTTTCGGATCAACCGACAATTGAAGCCAAGATGAAGCATTGGCAGGAGCATTTGCCAAATGCTGAGGTTATTCCGGTGTCGGCTTTGCATAATTTTAATATCGAAAAGGTTCTTGATACCATATTATCACATCTCCCTGAAGGTCCTGCTTATTTCCCAAAGGACGAAATGACTGATAAAACCATGCGTTTCTTCGCTTCAGAAATTATTAGAGAAAAGATATTTGAGAATTATAAAAAAGAAGTTCCTTATTCATCAGAAGTTGTTGTTGAAGAATATAAAGAAAAAGATGGTATTGATGTTATAAATGCTACTATTTTTGTTGAACGTGATTCACAAAAAGGAATTATATTAGGATATAAAGGTAGTATGATTAAGAAAGTTGGAACAGAAGCCAGAATAGATATTGAAGAGTTTATACAGAAGAAAGTTTTTCTGGATCTTCATGTTAAAGTTAACAAAGATTGGCGTAATAATGAGCTAAGCTTGAAAAGATTTGGATATGAACTTTAATAAGTGGATAACATTGTGTATCTTTGCAAAATATAATTTGTACGAAATCTAATGGGAAATATTTTAGCAATAGTAGGAAGACCTAACGTAGGCAAATCAACATTCTTTAATCGTTTAACTGAAACCAGAGATGCAATTGTAGACCCTACAAGTGGTGTAACTCGCGATAGACATTATGGCAAATCGGACTGGAATGGAAAAGAGTTTTCAGTAATAGATACCGGTGGATATGTTCACAATAGTGATGATATTTTTGAAGAAGAGATACGTAAACAGGTTGTGCTGGCTGTTGAAGAAACAGATGTGATCATCTTTATGGTTGACGTTAAAGAAGGCATGACTCCTTTGGATCAGGATGTGGCGGATATGCTTCGTCGCACAAGTAAAAAGATTTTTCTTGTTGCCAACAAAGTAGATAATAATGCCAGAATAGATGATATAAACGACTTTTATAGCTTAGGATTAGGTGATATCTATTGTATTTCTTCTATCAATGGAAGCGGAACAGGCGATTTGCTCGATAAAGTTGTAGAGGAATTTAATGTAATTGAAGAAGAAGTAGCACCCGATCTACCAAAGATTACTATTATCGGAAGACCTAATGTTGGAAAATCTTCTTTGATAAATGCTTTAATTGGCGTTGAACGTAACATTGTTACTCCAATTGCAGGCACAACTCGCGATTCGCTTTATACTCATTATAATAGTTTTGGATTCAATTTCTTATTAGTAGATACTGCCGGGGTTCGAAAAAAAGGCAAGGTATTTGAGAATATAGAGTTCTACTCTGTGATGCGTTCGATACGAGCTATTGAGAATAGTGATGTTTGCATATTAATGATTGATGCTACATCGGGATTAGAATCTCAAGATTTAAATCTTTTTAGTCTTGCTGAAAAGAATCATAAAGGAGTTGTAATTGTAGTAAATAAATGGGATTTAGTAGAAAAAGAAACGAATACTCATAAAGACTTCGAAGATCGTATCAGAGAAAAGATTGCTCCTTTCAAAGATGTTCCTATAATATTTACTTCTGTTCCTAATAAACAAAGGATTTTTAAAGTACTTGAAAGTGCTAACCAGGTTTATAAAAACAGAAATAAACGTATAACCACATCTGAGCTTAATAATAAACTATTACCTCTTATTCAAGAAAATCCACCACCGGCATATAAAGGTAAATATATTAAGATTAAATATATTACACAGCTTCCTTTAGCATATCCTTCATTCGTTTTCTTCTGTAATCTTCCTCAATACATAAGGGAAGAATATAAGAGATATATGGAAAACAAGATGAGAGAAATGTATGATTTCTCAGGTGTTCCTATGACTTTATATTTCAGACAGAAGTAAAGAGATTGTTTCATACATTATTCTTATTTAATTTATGAAAACGGTAACTGAAGTAAGAATTGATAAGTGGCTATGGTCGGTGAGGGTATATAAAACCCGCAATCAGGCATCTGAAGCTTGTAGAACAGGTAATGTTAAGATCAATGATCAGGAAGTAAAAGCTTCGCGCAATGTTAAGATTGGTGATATAATTATTGTTCATATCGAACAATTAAACAGAATCTTATTAGCAAAAGCTTTGCTTGATAATAGAGTCTCAGCTAAACTTGTTGTTGATTATATGGAAGACCAGACGCCACAGGAAGAAATTGAACGTTTGAGAATAGCTAAGAAAACAAGTTTCGAGAAACGTGATCATGGATTAGGTCGACCTACTAAACGAGAAAGAAGAGATATAGAGAAGTTTAAATACGAATAAGTTTTACTTCACAAATACATTTCTTATGAAAAGAATTATAACTGCAATGCTATTGTTTGTTGCGTTTTCTTTTGGCACTTATGCTCAGAAAACGAATATAATCATTAAAGAGGTAACCAATCTTTTGATGCTTCAAAAGGATGCCTGGAATCAAGGCGACCTTGATAAATATATGAGTTATTACTGGAAGTCGGATTCATTGCGCTTTATGGGTAAGAGTGGAGTAACTAAAGGCTGGCAGAACACATTGGATAAATATAAAAAGAGCTTCCCCGACAAGGAAACAATGGGCAATCTAACCTTCGACAATCTACAATATGAAAGCATCGACAAGGATAATATAATTGTAATTGGAAGTTGGAAACTAGTAAGAACCAAAGATAATGTTGGCGGGTATTTTTCTTTACTTTGGAGAAAGATTAATCACAAATGGGTTATAATAATTGATCATACAAGTTAAAATATAAACAAAATGCATCCCAGAGATATTAGTAACATCATAAAGCGTCTATTTGAACATGAGCCTACTACCGGGCAGCATTTATTGATAGATATGTTGGCTGAGTTCTTGAACAAGCCTTCCAAAAATGCTTTTATTATCAAAGGTTATGCCGGCACTGGTAAGACAACCGTTGTAAGTGCGCTTGTAAAGTCGTTGCCTTATCTTGGGAAGAAGGCTGTTTTGTTGGCTCCCACGGGCAGAGCTGCTAAAGTATTGTCGGAGTATTCCAAGCAACAAGCTTTTACTATTCATAAAAAGATTTATCGCATAAAGTCTACTAAAGATGGGCATAGTTTTTTAAGCCTTCAGGAGAATAAACATAAGAACACCCTCTTTATTGTAGATGAAGCCTCGATGATACCCGATTTTAATTCTACTAAAGAAACCAGTTTGTTTTCGGATCGTAGTGTGTTGGAGGATTTGATATTTTATATTAACGAAGGTGTTGGTTGTAGCTTGATCCTGATTGGAGATACGGCTCAGTTGCCTCCGGTTGGCACTGATGTTAGCCCTGCTCTCAACAAAGAATATCTGAATGCTTCGTATCACATTGAGTTTACCGAATGCGAACTTACGGAGGTTGTTCGCCAGGCTAAAGAGTCGGGCATACTTAGCAATGCAACTTTGCTAAGGGATATGATTAATGAAGAAGATTATAACCTTCCTTTTTTTGATACGGATGGCTTTGTAGATATACAAAGAATTAGCGGTGCTGAGTTGGAAGAAAGTTTAAACGATAGTTATAGCAGAGGTGGTAGAGAGAACATTGTTATTATTTGCCGGTCCAACAAGCGAGCCAACATATATAATCAGGAGATAAGGAAAAGGATTTTGTTTCAGGAAAACGAGATATCAACAGGCGATTATATGATGGTGTTGAAGAATAATTACTTTTGGTTGCCCGAAGAATCCGAGACAGGGTTTATTGCTAATGGTGATATTATTGAGATCCTTAAGATAAAGAAGACCGAAGAGATATATGGGTATCGTTTTGCAGATGTAACGGTTCGTTTGATTGATTATCCTGACGAAAAGGATTTGGAAGTTAAGATAATGCTGGATACTATCATGCTCGAAACGCCTTCGTTAAACTATACGGAAAGCCGCAAACTCTGGGACGAAATTATGCTGGACTTTCAGGATGTGCCATTGAAAAGAAATAAGATGCTAAAGGTTAAAAACAGTCCGCATCTTAATGCCTTACAGGTTAAGTTTGCATACTCCTTGACTTGCCACAAAACACAAGGCGGACAGTGGGATACCGTGTATGTTGACCAGGGTTATATTACCAAAGAAATGATTAACACCGAGTATCTGCGTTGGCTTTACACTGCCACCACCCGAGCCGTTAAGAAGCTTTATCTTATCAACTTTAATGATTATTATTTTAGGAATAATCATTAACGTAAAAGCCCTACATATTATAAATATGCAAAGCTTTCTTGTTTTATTTATAGTCTAACATTTGGGATATACTAAGTTTTGACACTCTGAATAAATAGAGATTCAATTATAATTTTATAGCAAATTCAATATGTCCACCTAAACCAAGTTCGATGATCTTTTGCAAAGTAGAAAAACGAATCTCTTTAACATTGTTTTCAATTTTAGAAATATAAGATTTTGTTGTCCCTACTCTTTCTGCAAGTTCTGCTTGAGTTAAGCCCTTTTCAATCCTGGCATCATGAATTAACGCTCCTATTTTAAACGATTCATATCCTGATTCCAAATCATCTCGTTCTGTTGTCCCTTTTTTGCCGTAGTGTTTCTCTTTAAACTGTTCGAGATTTGTCAAATTATCTGTTTTGTTCATTTTCGTATTCCTTCTTAATTTTTATTGCAGTTTTAATTTCTTTTGGTAATGTTTTTTGAGTTTTCTTTTGATAGGCATTAGCTACAATAACTAATTTCCCTTTATCAAAAAAACAGAATATTCTAAAAACATCCCCTCCTTGTTGTACTCTTATTTCATATATTCCATCAGTATTTACAATATGCTTAAGATAAGTTTCAGGGACTTTAGGTAATTCTTCAATCAATTCAAGAGTCCATATAATTTTCTCTTTTACTTTATCAGGTTGCTTTTTAAAGAACTTTTCAAAATAATCTTTATTAAAGATAATTGTTCTAAATTTTTCTTTAGATTTCATTTTGCAAAGATACTAAAAGTTGTACTTTAGTACAACTTTATTGTTGCATATTTATAAATAAAACAAATCTTAGTTGGTTATTAAAACCAAAAGTCCTGCATATTTATGGTATGCAGGACTTTTTGCTTTTAAGTCTTCTACTTTGGAGAGGATTTACCTGCCTGCCGGTAGGCAGGGGAGAGGTTATTCTTTTACAAACTTCCTTACTACCGTTTCTTTATCCGAACTTAGCTTTAGAATATATACTCCTTTCGCGAAAGCAGAAGTATTAATTGTTGCTTTCTTATTTATATTAGTTGTATATATGGTTTGCCCGATAAGGTTTACTATCTCTAATCTTTGTTCTGTATTAAGGTTTGTTTCTATCGTAAGATTGTCTTTGGTGGGATTGGGATAAATAGACACATTATTATTTAAAGTGTTTTCTTTAATCCCTGTAAAAAATGAAATAAAATGTGCATTGTAAAGTGCTGTTGAATCATTAGATGAGAAAGTCTTAATAATATTTTTATTAGAATATACATTTAAATTAGAATTATTATAACTTAACACCCAAGTATTATTAGTCCATATTTCCTCTTTACCAATAATTGAATTATCGTTTGCATCATAAGTATAAGTATATCTGTTATAATTAATCCAGGCATTATTTTGCCAGAGCTCTGTTAAATCTGTTAATATAGCTCCATTTATATCATAAGTATAAGTATACCTATAACTATTAACCCATGCATTGTTTTGCCATTCTTCATATAAATCAGTTAACATATTACCATTTACATCATTAGTATAAGTTATTCTAGTTTCATTAATCCAGATAGTGCCTTGCCCAAATTCATCTAAAAATGATACTAAATACCCATTTGCATCGTAAGTCCAAGTTTCTCTTTGTTCATTAACCCATGCACTATTTTGCCAATATACCTTTAAATACGTTAACATATTACCATTTGCATCATAAGACCAAGTAGCACTATAATTATTAACCCAGTTATAGGTTTGCCAATTTTCGGTTAATTCTGTTAACATATTACCATTAGCATCATAAGTATTTGTACTTCTGCTTGTATTAACCCATATAGTATCTTGCCAGTGTTCACTTAATGCTGTTAACATATTACCATTTGCATCGTATGTGTAAGTTGACATACCATAATTAATCCAAGTATTGTTTTGCCATTCTTTATATAAATCTGTTAACATATTACCATTTGCATCATTAGTATAAATATCATAACTATTATTAATCCAAGCAGTATCTTGCCAATTTTCTAATAAAAATGTTATCTTATTACCATTTGCATCATAAGTATATGTTAATATAGAACTATTAACCCATGCATTGTTTTGCCATTGTTCAAATAAATGTGTTAACATATTTCCATTTACATCATAAGTATAAGTATGTCTATAATTATTAACCCAAACATTGTTTTGCCAGACTTCTAATAAATATGTTAACTTATTTCCATTAGCATCATAAGTATAAGTATATCTATTATTATTAACCCATGCAGTATCTTTCCTGTCTTCACGTTTATCACATAATACTTTTCCACTATTATTATACGTTCTGGTATATCTCCTTATCGGTTTATAATTGTTGTCTAAGCCAATAATGGTGTCGTAATTCCATGTAATGGAATTTGAAGATTGCAATTCTTTCTTTTTGGGTAAAGAAATGTTTTCCTTGGAGAGTAATCCTTTTTGCTTTGTACTAATTGCTTTTTTATTGCTGTTGTTAAGCAATGGACTGTTTT
Source organism: Bacteroidota bacterium (assembly GCA_037134755.1). GTDB lineage: Bacteria > Bacteroidota > Bacteroidia > Bacteroidales > JACABE01 > JBAXLO01. The sequence continues at coordinate 28,154 of JBAXLO010000020.1, forward strand.
GCCATTGTGCATTTGCAATGTTTATTGTAAAGATTGCGATTAAAAGAAGATAAAACTTTTTCATTTTTATTATATTTAATTTCGTCTAATTCCTTGAGGCGATTATTATATTTAATTAGGCGTAGGAACTTGGCTTTTTGAAAAACTAACGCCTTTTCTTGTTTAGAGTATCACAAAAGTAATACAAATTTATAACAAACGGTATTATTTATTAAAATATTTTTAATAATATCATCTTTAAAGAGGAGAAAACTCTCAAAAAGGTTGGAAAAAGATTTTATATAACACAAATTAAGAGTAAATGAGTTAATTTTTGATTACACAAACACACCAAAACTAAGCTATTGACAATTAGTTTACATTATTATTGAAGAAATGTTAAAATAAATTAGTTTATCATCAGCATATTTTATACGTTTGTGCCCTCAATAAGGAGCAACAAAATTTTAGCTAAATATTGAGATATTATCAATACATAAATAATGACAACTACACCTGCTACTGTAAGAAAGATTCTTAAAAGTCGCATAGGAGCAAAATTCTGTGGTGTCATTACTAAGCCAATATTCCATTCAAAATCTGTCTTATTTCTTATTAAAAGCAAAGCATTAGCCATAAACGTGTTCATGGCAACTATACGTGTGTTCGTATTACTCATACATGTGTTCGTAGCATTCACACGTGTGTTCGTGTCATTCACACGTGTGTTCGTAGCACGCACACACGTGTTCGTGGCACGCATACGTGTGTTCGTTTCACACACAGGTGTGTTCGTGGCATTTACACACGGGCTCGTACCATTCACAGACGTGTTCGTATCATTCACACGTGTGTTCGTATCACGCACAGACGTGTTCGTGCCACACACACATGGGTTCGTATCACGCACACACGTGTTGGTGCCAAGCATCCATTTTTCTATGTTATCATCCTATTTTATTAGTAATATCAACAACATACATTATAATTTAGAGTTTATAAATTACCATAAACTCAAAATTCAAATCTATACTTACAAAATGGTATTTAACCAAATGCATAAGTATTGGGCTGAACCGGATTATTTTTCATAATACAGATATCTAAGAGTAACGTTCAAGAATGGCGAAAAACGACATCGTGAACGTAATGAAACAATCTCCGCAATTCGATAGATTGCTTCGTGTCGCTATACGTGACATTCTCAATGAAAGTAGTTAATTCGTATTGTCGAATTTGCTAATCGAATTGGAATTAATATTTAATAATAATTAAAAATATATCAAAATGAAAAATAATGCTCGAGTAAAACTCGATTTCATGGGCTTTAAAAAAGGGGAACTTATAATGTTTTGTATGTATGTTTCGCTTTTACTTTTTGCATGTACATTTATGATAACTCCTCCTTTTACAAAAGTAGAGTTTGATGCTGCAATTAAAGACTATCAATCAAAAGCAGTTGCCGCAATGGGCAAAGACCCTGCTAAAATTAAACTTAAAGATGCTGCCGAAGCAGAACTTAAAAAAATGGCTCGCATGTTGTCAAGTTATGTTGACATGATGTGTTACGGTAACTATGATGAGATAAATCAAACAGGTTTTACAGTATATTCTCAAGATGGACATTCGGGTCAAATTGAGTTTACTGTCAGACAGGGAATTACTTCAGGTCAAGTAATAGCAGAATGGCCTAAAGATCAAAATAATCATGGTTATGTATTTAGATATTCTATTGATGAAGAAGGCTTAAGAGACATTTTCACAGAAGTAAATATAGGCAAAACAGAATGTACAGTTGATGGTTTGATTCCAGGTAAAGTGTATATCTTCTCTTACAGTGTAGTTTATACATCCGGTAAAGCTCCTTTTTGTGATCCTATTATAATGATGGTTATCTAAAGAAGAAGTACTTAAAGTGCCTACCTTGCCTACCGGCAGGCAGGAAATACTTAAAGTACTTGAAGTTAAAAAGAAAAAACCTTCATCAAGCAATTGGTGAAGGTTTTTTTATGCCCATCCTGACAGATATAAATAAAGAAAAGGCATTTATACCTGACCCCGTATTATACGGGGTCAGGAAAGATTGTTTTCCTTAAAGCATAAAAACCTAAAAGCCTTTAAATAATTATTAATATATTTACAAATACATTCAAATGTAATAAAAAGTTTGTAACTTCGCCGCTTATAAATGTTAATTGCAATGCTTATATCTAAATCATATATCTTATTAATTAAAATCAAAACAACATGAAAAGAATCTTACTTGTTTTAACCCTTTTCTTATGCATAACTTCCTATTCTCAAAATACTAATATTAATCTTGCGGATATTGGGAGCGGTTGTAATGTGGAGTCGGCTTCCAGTAATAAGGAGAATGCTTTTAAAGCAATAACAAGCAGTACCGAAGAAGGTTGGAATACAACAAACGAAACTTCAGGTGCGTGGATTAAATTTAAGTTTGATAAAGCACAAGCTGTTAAAGAGATTTGGATACTCAGCAGGCCTATCTTCAGCTATGCAGTTAATGCTTATAATCTACAGTTTAATTATAATTATGAGTTGGCTAAAAACATTACTATTACCTTCTCGGATGGTAGTATTGAGAATGTTGTGTTAAAACAAATAGATAACTTCCAGATAATAGCACTTCCAAAAGAAAAGAAAACAGAATATATTAAGATAACTATTAATGATGTATGGAAGGGCACAGGTAGCGGTGGTACAGGCTTAGGTAAGATAAGGATATTTGCTGCTGACAATGAGATAAGTTATAATTTGCGCTCTTTCGAGAATTATAATGGTATTGATAAGAAGGCTGTGAAACAGGCTACCATTACTATTGTTAATCCCGCCAAGGAAATTAATAATGTGCATATAGTTTTGACAAAAGATAAGAAGAAAGTTGATGATGTAATAGTCGGAACTATTGATGCCAATCAGATAACTGAGAAAAAGATATGGACATTTATCCCTCAAACTGATGATGAATTTGATGTTGAGGTTTTATCGGGTAGTAAAGCTATTGCTAAGCCTTCAAAACTAAAGATTACTACTTATAAAAAGACTTATTTTGATGGTGGTGAGTTCTTAATTAATTCTACCAATCACAATGATCTTGGCTGGCTTTATACTCAATATGAAACAGCTAATTATCGCTCAAAAGAATTGATACTTCCGGCAATGAAACTCATGGAAAACAATCCTGAGTATTGCTATTCAATGGAGGCAGTTGAGTATATAAGAGAGTTCTTTAGCCGTCATCCTGAGAAGAGAAAGGAAATGGAAAAGCTTATCAAAGATAAACGTTTTTATTGGGGTGCAACTGATGTACTGATGCTTCAAACTCATGTAGGACCCGAGAAATTGGTGCACCAGTTTTATTATGGTCGCCGTTGGCTGAAGGAAAACATTCCTGGTGCCGACTCTAAAATGTATATCAATGCAGATGTTCCCGGCATGACCTATCAGTTGCCACAGTTATTGAAGAGTGCGGGTATTGATTATCTGGTTCAGGCAAGGCTTCCATTAGGTTTTTATTATTGGCAAGGACTTGATGGAACTATGCTTAACACCTATGGTTTGCGTTATGGGAACTCTCCAAAGATACTTCCTAAGAATAATGATGAATGGCTTAATTTTATTTATAAAAGGGAGGCTTATTACAAGTCGCACAATCTTCCAAAGGTCTTTACTTATGATTATAATGAAGATTATCTGCCACCAAATGCTGAGTATATTCCTTTTGTAAAAGAGGAGAATGCCAACATGAAAAGCTTTGCGGAAGCATGGAATTATCAACATAAAGATAAGAAAGAAATGCAGACACAACCGCCTGTATTGAAGTTTACAAACCCTGAGGATATGTTGAATAGGATATTTAGTAAGCCTGATATTAATCTGGAAACAATAAAAGGAGAATGGCCCGACCAATGGTGTTATTATGATGAGCCAAGCAATCGCGAAGGACTTTTAAATGGCCGTAAAGGACACAATTTATTGTTGTCGGCTGAGAAGTTATTTTCTTCAGTTAAGATGCTTAACCCTAACATTGTTTATCCAAAAGCTATCTTCGATTCTGCATGGATGGCTAACTGCTGGCCCGATCATGGTTGGGGTGGTAATAACGGTTTGTATAGTGATAGCATTTATCATGATTCCTACCTAAGATCATATACTTGTGCGCAGTATTTAATGCAACAGGCTATTCAAAATCTTACAAAGTATATCCCAAATAATGATGCAAAAAAGATTCCTTTGGTAGTTTATAATTCTTTAAACTGGGAGCGGAAAGAAGCAACTAAAGCTGAGTTTATCTTACCAAAAGATTGGAAAGGTTTTGCTTTAAAAGATAAGAATAATGAAACGATTCCTTTTGAGATAACCGCAAGGAATGCTGATAAGATTCATATCCTTTTTAATGCTGATATTCCTGCTTCTGCTTATACAATATATTATATAGAACCTTCAAAAGACATTAATTCTTACGTAAAGACATTGTCGGGAGATTCGATAGATAATGCTGAGTTTAAAATAGTGTTTGGCAATTCAGGTATTAAGCAATATGTTGATAAGATAAAGGATAGGAGATACTTTAAGACCGATAAGTTTGAAGCCGGCGAAGTGCTCCAGTTCTCTGCACCCGGCATTGCCTGGGATGATCTCGAAGCAATGTCGAATATTAGTATGTATGATTTTGATAAGTCGGGGAACTATAAAAGCAAGACAATCCGCTTTGTTGAAACACCTATAAGATATATCCGCGAAAGCGAAACACAGATAAAGAACTTTAAGTTGTTGCAAAGATATATTGTTTTAAAGAACTCTAAAGATGTTGAGCTCGAAGTAGAACTCATTGACTGGAATGGCACAAAGAACAAGGAACTTCGTATTGCTTTCCCAATGAATATCGAACAAAAGACGGAAGGTGGAATGACAACTGTTCCTGCTTCTTGCTTAAAAACTCCTGATGGTAAGAACAGCGGACTTCTTGGCGAGTATTTCGACAATCCTAATCTTTTTGGCAAGCCGGTCTTCTCGCAGGTAGACGAAAACATGGCTCCTTATTGGGATAAAGGTTCTCCGGGCAAAGGTATCCCTAGTGATTTCTTTTCGGTAAGATGGACAGGAACAATCAGTGTTCCAGAAACCGGCGACTATGTTTTGGGCATCATTACTGATGATAAAGGTAATTTATATTTTGAAGATAAACTTGTGGTCACTAACTGGAATCCTTATGAGTTGAATGTTATGAAAACCTTTAAAACAAGGTTAGAGAAGGGAAAAGAATATAAGATTAAGGTTGAGTTTGCCGACATTGTTGAGTATGCAGGCATACGTTTTCAATGGAAAAAGGATGAGAGCACAACAGAGAATACCAAAGATAAGGCAAAGATAAGTTATGAAATCCCTTTCGGGAGTGTTGATTATAATAAAGATGAGGTTGATTTCTCTATCTTGCCCGAAAATAGCGAGTCTCAATTCAATCCTCAAATGTATGGTGCTATAACTAAATTACCTTATCGGGAAGCTTTGAATTGGGTGAATGTTTCCACCGGTTCTTACAAAGGTTATGGTTGTTTGTTTGCTTCGGATATGACGGTACATTTGTTCGACGACCAAACTTTAAACCCTGTTAATTATCCTATTATTCAGCATGTGTTATTATCTACAAGAAAAAGTCTTGCATGGAATCCTGAATATTGGTTCGAACAAAAGGGCGATCATAAGTATCGTATGGCGCTTTATTTCC
>JBAXLO010000021.1:0-33672 GCA_037134755.1 Bacteroidota bacterium
GCTAAACCTAAGGATTATCATACAGTTCCATTTGAAAACGTGACTGAGTCAACAAAAATTAAATATATTGACTCATTAATTTGTAATACAAAATACAAAGATACATTAATATTTGTAAAAGACATATATTATCCTGAAATTAAAACGAAACCTCCAAAAGTTGTGAGATTAAAAGTAGGTGAAAAAGATGTTTTTATAGCTACTTACTATTATGAGGATATTGTTGGTCCGAGATTTGCAATTCAAAACCAAAATATTATTTCACTTAATAGATATGATTTTTGTTCTGACGAAGAATTATATGCTTTTTATATGAATAAAGATTTATTTATTCAAACAAGGACAATAGGTTGTGGTTGCGGAACAATTGGACTGCAAATATTTAAAATCACAAATGAATCAATCGATGAGTATTACGAAGATTTTGGAATGTCAGATTAGTTGGCTTTGCCCAGTTGGACTGACCAGACAAAACCGTGAAGAGAATTTTGCAATCTATTGATTTATAAGAATTAAATATAAATAAATTTTGTTTAAAAAAAGTACTGTAAAGAAAATGATTTATTAAATATTTTTAAGAACAAAAAGTAAATTGTTAAAGACTTTTCATTACAACTCCCTTGTTTTTCTTTCCATCTATCTTAATTATTAAAGACTCATCAAAATGAACATGTCTAATAAACTCATCCTCATAAACAAGCTCTTGTTTAGATAGATATTCTACATCAAAACAACCGTCATTAATAAAAGGATTAACAGTAAAATAACCTACACGAAAAGATGTAAGATTCTGAAAGAAATGGGTTCCCTGACTAGGATCAATACGATAGTTTTCTAATCCTGATTCTACTATTAGTCGGGCTGCTGATATCTGAGGCCACTTAACAGGTATCCCAAGCCATGGATCACTTGAACCCCATCTACCGGGACCAACTAATACATAGTTTTTATCTTCAGCCAGAAAGACATCGTTTATAATATTTATTTTCTTAACTATTTCTTCTGTTTTAGCAGGATCAAAGGATTCTGGTTTAATATATACTATATCTTTAATACCTTCAATAATTCCATTACCAAGTGCTGAATTAGAATATATGATAGTATTTGAAATATCAATTTCGTCAAGGTTTTCTTTTATCGTCTGGTCGTTATCAACAATAGGTCGAATCTGAAGCAAATTAAATACTTTTAGTTCATTTTCGGGAACATCTAAATCAACGGCAAATTCAATTTCAACAGGCTTATTCATTTCTTTCTGTGCAATATCCAATATATGCTTTAAGATCTCAGCTAATGGAAATGAATTGTAGTTTAATATATTAGAGAATGTTATCAATTTCTTACCCTCATGTTGTATTCCATCCCTAAGGATATTACTTTGAAAATCGTAAGTAGATGCAATATACTTAATTGAATTATCTTTTTCGGCCTCACGGATAGGTAATTTCAACAAGTTAATACCGTCATCAATACTAGCTTTAAAACTATCATTATTAAGATCTAAAGCATAAAAAGATTTCTGAGTTTCGCGCAAAGCCATATCAGGAGAAGATAGTTGTAATACTTTTTTAGGATATTGTGGTGAAAACCTTAAGGTATTACCTCCATCAACTATATATTTACCAAGTCCTAATGCAATATTAACAATACCATCTTCAGGCTTTTCAGGAGCTATTGGATAAAAGTTAATAGATCGTGCAACTCCGGAGATTACAGGATAAAACTTATTATTATATTGCTGCCCACAAACTTCTTGCAACACTATCCCCATTTTTTCTTCATCAATAACATTTTTAGTAGCAGTCATATATGCCTTGCTATCTTTATAATAAACAGAAGCATATACACTCTTAATAGCAATACTCAATTTCTCAATCATTAATCGCTCATCATTATGATCATTAGGAATCATATATGTTGAATATATACCTGCGAATGGTTGATAATGTGAATCCTCCAACAGACTTGAAGAGCGTATAGCAATAGGTTTCTTAACAACAGTTATAAACGTATATAAATCTTCGTGTATCCTGAAAGGCAATCTTGCTTTTACAAAATGCTGAAGTATCTCATCATCACTTGAATCAGAAAGAGCAATCTTATAGAGATCATTCCCTTCCATAAACTCATCAAAGATATCAGTGCTCAGCACAACAGTGCGAGGGATGGTAACAATTACATCATCGTATTTATCAACCATCTTATTTCTTTTCAATAAAGAATCAATAAATGCCAATCCTCTGGCTTTTCCCCCTATAGAACCACTTCCAATCCTTGTAAATATTAAATATTCATCAAACTTATCTCTATAAAAGTCAGCAATAACTCCCCTACCCTTATTAATTCGGTATCGGGCTATTGCATCAAAAATATATCTTCTAACATCATCAAGACCATTAAAATCTTCAAACTTTAATACTTTAAACATCTCTGCAATAGGAAAAATAGCTCTTGCATTAAGCCATCTCGAAAAATGATTGTTACTAATATGATAGAAAAAAGAATCATCAGGAATATCAAATATTTTTTCTTGAAGGTTCTTTAAATCACTAACTCTTAATATTTCTTCATTAGTTTCAGGGTTACGGAAAACAAAATCACCAAAGGAGAAATTATTTAAAATAAAATTCTTAATATCTATAGAATAAGTCTTTGAGTTCTTATCAAGAAAACCCACTTTTAACTCCTCTGCAAATTTTTCGAAATCAGATTCAGATGATTGCAAAAGAAAAGGTAAATCACTCTGGTCATTTTTAACCAATTCGCAAAAACGAATACCTGCATATTTATTCATTACTCCATAAGTCTTAAAACTAATATCAGAGATAATGCCAAGCAAACTGTTTTTATATTTATTATATTGATTTGTAGCTTGCTCAAAGTTGGTAGCAAGCAATATTTTAGGTCTTCCTCTTAAACGCAACATCTTTTGATGTTCATTCAATCCTTCGGTCATAAACTTCTGCGATTGCATGAAAATCAATTTATATAAATTAGGTAGATAACTGGAATAGAGTCGAACAGAATCTTCAACTAACAATAATGATTGCACTCCAACTTCACTAGCATCGTGATCTGCATTCATTTTATCTTCAATTAGCTTTATAATAGCAAGCATAATATCAGCATTGCCCAACCAACTAAAAACATAATCAATAGAACTTAAATCACCTTTGTCAAGTTTCATTGAAACTTCTCTTGAAAAAGGAGTTAAAACGACAATAGGTTTTGAGGGATAATCGCTTTTTATCTTTTTTGCAAATTCGAACACATCCATATCACCAACATCCAGCATTGTTATTATCAAGTCAATTGAGTCTTCTTGTAATATCTTTAAAGCCTCTTCTGCTTTTGAAACCTGAATGAAGTGAGGAGGGTAACGTAAATTTAAAGACACATACTCGTTAAATATCTGCTCTTCAATCCTACCATCACCTTCAAGAATAAAAGCATCGTACTTACTACATATCAATAAAACGGTATTTATCCTTTTAATCATTAGATTATTGAAAGGAGTTTCGGTAAAATAAAACTTCTTAATATCCTTAACCTTATTCTTTTTTTGCGAGATACTCATTTTATGTATGATTGATTAATTTATATAGGTTGCAAATTTACGATTAATATTGGAAACGTATAAAAATATATTTAACCATATCCGTCAATAGGAATTTTTTCTAATGACGGATACGGTATAAACATATCTATCTAATTTTAATGACAATGCAACGTCAAAAATAGACATTGACAATTTGAACATTATTTTAACAAATCGAAAATTACTGTTCCTGTCGCAAACACGACTGGAAATAATATAAAAATGAGTCGAAGTATTATAAACAAGACTCGTCATGATAAAAAATTAGTGATCGTTAAAGAAATATAAATGAAAACCCCACCGCAAGCAGCTGGTTATCTAGGCTTTCTCAGAAGATTGCCAATTGAGTGCTTTTATGCAATATTTTATATCTCTTTTCACTACCTAGTTCCTTTACATACTTTCAAATTGTATTCTCATCTCCAAATTTACTAACTGTATAGACAAAGTAACCATCTGACCAGAATTCGCCACCCCATAGTTTTTGCTTTACTTCTAGATGTTGTCGAAATATCTATCCTCCAGTTATACTCTTTATTTTTGTTACTATCCTCGTTGGGCGATAAGTTAGAACAAACTGCACTAAACAATGTACATGATTTTCATCTACTCCAATTTCAAGAAAATGTAGTTGGTAATGCTTTGCTATTTCTAAACATATCTCCTTTAAGGTATTATCAACTACTTCACTAAATACAACTTTCCTATATTTTGCAAGACAAACATAATGATACAACAATACTGACACATTATGTGACTTATGAATATATTTACTTTGTTCCATGTATAAAGATAATTTTTTTCACCGCAAGCGGTGGGGAATTTACCCAAAAGAGATTAAAAATAAAAATACATATTATTTATAAAATATAAGAAATACATTTTGACTTTTGTTAAATATTAAAAAACCTAAAAAAAACATTCCGCAATAGAATAAATCTATTACGGAATGCGGGTCAAAAAAATAATCCTCTCTTTTGGTTATAATCACCAAAGAGATGTAAGTTAATTGATGACCTTATTTTTTTATGATCTTCTTAAATTGAATAGAATTGCCTGTTTGGATTTTTAATAAATAAATCCCTGGAGCAAAATCTGAAGTTGATATAACAGTTTTGTTCATAACAATCCCTTTATATACAAGCTGTCCAATTGAATTTAGTATCTCAATATTATTATTATTACTATTAGTTTCAATAAATAATTCATTAAAAACAGGGTTAGGATATACTGATAGCTTATTAGTATTTTCTATGTTTTCAATGCCTGCATTTGTCACTGTAATAGTGTTTGATGCGTCGGAACTGCATTCTCCTGAATTAGCAATTACATAATAACCATTGTTATAAACATAATTAAAATCTTGAGACACCGCTCCGATAATGATACCGTTTGTATTATACCATTGATTACCTATAGCTGCACTTGAATGCAAAATAAATCCATTACTTGTGATAGTTGGAGTAGCAGGTTTAACAGCATGTGTAGGAATTACAACGTTTGCAGGTAACGAAGCACAACCGACTTCATTAGTAACAGTAAAGTTAATAGTTCCCGAAACTAATCCGTTAATAGTAGTTGTTGACCCTGTTCCAATAATATTTCCCGGATTGATAGTCCATGTTCCGGAAATAGGTAAATTATAAAGAACAACACTTCCAGTGGTATCAGTACAAGTAGGAGAGATAATAGAAGCAACTGAAGGAGCGGCAGGAATAGTAGGTTGAGTATTAATAACAACATTTTGTGAAGCTAAAGAAGTACATTCAGAACTATTGCTAACAGTATAATTGTGAGTTCCTGTTGGAATGCCAGTAATTGTTAAACTTGCGCCTGTACCTGTTGTAGTAATATTGTCAGGTAATCTTGTTAAAGTCCAGTTTCCCGAAGCAGGTAAGCCACTTAATAAAGCACTTCCTGTAGCTACAGTACATGTAAGATCAGTAATAGTTCCTAAAATCGGAGCAGAAAGAGTTGCCGGTTGAGGATTGATAACAATATTTGTTGAAGGAGCTGAAGTACAACCCGAATAATTTGTAACAGTGAAATTATGTGTTCCTGCACCAAGTTCGGTGATTGTGTGACTAGCACCAAATCCACTAATGTTGCCAGGATTTATTGTCCATGTTCCAGTTGTTGGTAAATTGTTTAATACTACACTACCTGTAGCTGAAGCACAAGTTGGTTGAGTAATTGTTCCAACAGAAGGTGCTGCTATAGGAGTAGGAACTGCATTTATAACCACATTAGCAGATGCCGATGAAGTGCATAAATCAGAATTCTGAACTGTATATGTAGTAATTCCTGTGGTAATTCCTGTAATAGTTTTACTGGTTCCTGTGCCAACAATGTTTCCTGGATTAATTGTCCAGCTACCGGTGGCAGGAAGTCCATTTAAAACAACAGATCCTGTAGATACTGAACAGGTAGGTTGTGTTATAGCTCCAATAGTAGGAGCTGTAGGAGTTATTGGAGGTGTGTTAATAACTACAGCTGGAGCTGGATTAGATGCGCATGTAGAAACATCAGTAACAGTAAAATTATAAGTACCTGCTGCAATTGCTGACAATGTAGTAGTAGATCCTGTTCCAGAGATATTACCCGGATTGATTATCCAAGTTCCTGAATTAGGTAATCCGCTTATTTCTACACTTCCCGTTCCCACATTACATGTAGGTTGAGTAATAGCTCCTATAGTTAATACAGAAGGTGTAGGATTTATAGTAAGAGTTGCCACATTTGATGTAGCATTATTATTTCCATTACAATTAGTAATATAACAACGATATTCATAGGTGTCAACTGAAGTAATACCATGTAAATTTAAAGTTGCAGTATTGGCATTAGTGTAAAAAGCTCCTAAAGGTACATTATTAGAAACATTTACCCAGTTACCGCCATTATTATATTGCCATGCAAATGTCAAAGCGGTACCATTAGCAGTAACAGTAAAAGAAGCATTTCCAGTAGAAGCACATACAGTACTGTTAGCTACAATAGGTGTTCCAATTGTTACTGCCTCGCAAGTGGAAGAAACATCAACAGTAACAATAAAAGGTACTCCTACACAACTTCCAGAAGTAGGTGTAACAATATAAGTAGCAGTCCCTGTACCGGATGTTAAAAATAGAGTACCACTAATTTCAGTTAGAGGAATTGATTGTGCACTACCGCCTGTAACACCACCTGTATATGAAGGAGCATCCCAAATGTATGTTGTGCCTACAGGAACATTATTAGGAGAAACCACAAAAGTGCCACCTGTAATAATAGAAGCAGTTTGGTTTGTAAGACTAGGCGTCGCTGGTTGAGCATCAATAACTACATTTGAGGAGGCAGAAGAAGTACAACCATCAGCATTACTAACAGTAAATGTATAGGTTGCTGATGCGGGAATATCTGATACTGTTGTTGTGACTCCCGTTCCGGTAGTAACAACATTGCCTGGGTTGCATGTAATTGACCAGGTTCCTGAAGCCGGTAAACCACTAAAACTTACGCTTGCAGTAGCAATATTACAACTAGGTTGCGTGATAGTTTCAACTATGGGTACTGTAGGATTTGCAGGTTGAGAACTAATAATAACATTAGCTGATAACGTAGAAGTACAGTTATAAGCATTAGTAACTGTATATGTATAAGTGCCGGTAGCAAGTCCAGATATGGTAGTAGACAATCCGTTTCCTGTTGTTGTAACATTACCGGGTGTTCTTGTTAATGTCCAAGTTCCAGTTGAAGGTAAACCATTAAGAGTAACACTACCTGTAGCCAATGTGCATGTTGGTTGTAGAATTGCTCCAACAACCGGTGCAGATGGAGTTGCAGGTTGAGTATTTACAACAGCATTGGCAGATGCCACTGAAATACAAATTCCATCATTTACAGTATAGGTATATGTTCCTGCTGGAACACCTGTTATTGTTGAACTAACACCTGAACCGATTGTAGTAACATTGCCGGGAGTTCTTGTAATAGTCCAAGCTCCTGAAGGTAAATTTGATAATTCAACACTTCCAGTAGCTAAATTACATGTAGGTTGTGTAATTGTTCCAATAGTTGGAGTAGTCGGTGTTGCTGGTTGAGTATTAATAACGATATTATTTGATGCCAAAGATGTACAGCCTTGAGAATTGGTAACAGTATAGGTATAAGTTCCAGTAGCAAGCCCACTGATGGTCTTACTTGATCCAGATCCTGTGGTTGTGGAACCACCAGGGCTTCTTGTTAGAGTCCATGTTCCAGAAGTTGGAAGTCCGGATAAGATTACACTTCCTGAAGCAACAGTACAAGTCGGTTGAGTAATAACACCCACTGTAGGAGCTGGAGGTAACGCAGGTTGAGTATTAATTACAACATTACCAGTAGCAGTTGACGCACCACAAGTGTTTGATACTGTAAAATTATAAGTTGTATTAGCAGTGAGATTTGTAACAGTATAGCTTGATCCTGAACCTGAGATATTCCCAGGATTTATTGTCCATAAACCTGTCGTTGGCAAGCCAGTCAAAACAACACTACCAGTTGCAACTGTACATGTAGGTTGGGTAATTGTACCAACAGTAGGTACTGTAGGAGTAGTTCCAATGACAATATTTGTACCATTATCAGTTCCTGTGCATGTAGGTTGACTTCCCACAACTCTAATTCTATATCCTGTTCCTGAAGCAGTACCTGCAGGAATAGTACAAGAAATTGTTCCTGCTGCAGTCCCATTTAATGTTCCTATTGTAACAGGACTTGCAAAGCTTCCACTTGAGTTGGATAATTGTGCAGTCCATACATTATTATTATAAACAGTTCCTGCTCCTTTAGTAAAAGGAACGTTAACAGCACTACCTGCACAATATGAACTAGATGACAATGCAGAAGTTGTAAGAGTAATGATACTAGCTGGAGTCCATTGTAAACTTAATCCAGTAAAATTAGTTTGGTCTCCAGGTGTAACTGTTTGTGGTGAAGGTCCTTTTGTAAATGAAGCTGTATATATTTGTCTTCCTGTTCCTAAAACTTTTGAACTTGCCCATGCTAGCTCCATTGAAACATTATAAGTACCATCAGGCAATAAATAATAAGGAGAAGAACCTGTAATGTCATTTCCAGTCCATATAACAGCTGGATACACAAATGGATTAGTAGTCTTTGTTGCTCCGGTAATAGCATCAGTAATATCATCAGTAGGTGTTTTAGAAGTCCACTGTTGTAAATGATCTAACTCATTTCCATATAGAATACGGGTTTTAACAAAAACACCTGTTGAATTTTCTATCCAAACAACAAAATTTGAGTTACTCCCCCAACTACCACCTGTAAAAGTAGTAGTTACGTTAAAAGATAATGTACCTGCTGTTTGCGAATTAGCATTCATAGATATGAAAATACCTAGTATAAATGCTAGAATGATTCGTATTATAATTGATTTTGTTTTCATATTTAATATAATTAACATATTTGAAATTACTATTTTTGTAAATTAAATTTATTGAACTACAAGTTTTTCAACTTTAGTAAAACTATTATTTGTGAGTCTAATATAATAGATACCTTTTGCATATTTAGATAAATCAATATCCTTTGTATATGTTGGAATATCTTTAGAAAGCCTTTCAGTATGAATTATTTTGCCTTGTAAATTGACAACTTGTAAATCCAAATTGTCATTTATTCCATTTATATTAATAGTAACTACACCACTTGTAGGGTTTGGATATATTTGATAATTTAACTTCCTTGCAATTTCATCAACCCCAACTGGAGATACATAAATTGGATAATTATTCGAAACAACTCCTTCTCCACAATCATTATGACCTTTAACTGTTAAATTTCCAGAAGTAGCATTTGTGTAGAAATTAAGATTAACACTGTTTGTTGTTGTTTCAATAGTAACATTTGATCCACTGCTATTATATGTCCAAAGATACGAAGTTGCATTAGCGATAGTTGGAACTGAATACAAAACATTATTTTCATTAATATTAACACTATCATTATTGACAGAAGTGATAGTACCTGGTGCTGCAGGTAAAGGTGTAATTGTAATAACTTGAGTAGTGGTAGCAGGACCGTTACATCCAGCCGCACTTGCAGTAATTGTTGTTGTTCCTGTCCAAGTAGGTGCATAAGTCAAAGCACCTGTAACTGGATTTATTATATTTCCGCCAGCAATACTTACTGCATCCAAGCTATATGTAATACCTGTTGAATTAGTAGCAGTTGTTGTAGAAACTATTGTTCCAATTGCTTGACAATTTATAACTGTTGAAGAAGTAAAAGGAGTAATAGTAACAGGAAGAGAAGTCATAACAACACAGCTTGTAGAAACATTTCCATTACATCCTGTTGCTGTTGCTGTAATTGTTGAATTTCCGTTCCAATCTATGACGTACGTAACTTCTCCGGTTGTAGTGTTTATTGAATTGCCTCCATTAATACTTGCAATATCTAAAGAATAGGTAATGCCCGTTGCATTCGATGCAGTTGTAGTGTATGCTGTAGTTTCTGCACCTTGACAACGTATCAAGTTAGCAGGAGAAAATGCAGATATCGTAACAGAAGGTGTTGTTGTAACAACATGATTAGTTGTGGCAGGACCATTACATCCCGATGCAATAGCAGTAATTGTTGATGTACCACTCCAATTCGGGTTATAGGTAACTGTACCGGTATTAGCATTAATTATATTACCACCATCAATACTTACTGCATCTAAGCTATAGATAATACCTGTTGAATTGTCAGCTGTAGTTGTATAGGTTTCACTTCCTGCTCCCTTACAACGAGTAGATGTTACAGGTGAAAAAGCAGTTATAGAAACTGTAGGTGTAGTTGTTATAACATGTGTAACTGACACAGGTCCATTACAACCTTCAGCACTTGCTGTAATTGTAGTGATTCCACTCCAGGTTGATGCAAAAGTAACTTCTCCTGTTGAAGCTACTATTGTATTTCCTCCGTTAATACTTGCAGCATCTAAACTATAAACAATACTAGTTGAATTGTTAGCAGTAGTTGTTATTGAGACATTTCCTATTCCTTGGCATCTTGTTGAAGTAGTAAGTATAAATGGGTTAATTGTTACTGTAGGAGTAGTTGTTACAACATGAGTTGTTAAAGCCGGTCCATTACATCCGGCAGCACTAGCAACTATAGTACTAGTACCATGCCAAGTTGAAGCAAAAGTAACCTCACCTGTTAGAGCGTTAATAGTATTTCCACCGGCAAGACTTACTGCATCTAAACTATAAGCAATACCAGTTGAATTATTTGCAGTCGTTATATGAGTTACATTACCTGCACCTTGGCACCGTATTGACGTAGATAAAGTATAAGGAGTAATAATAACACTCGGTGTTGTAATCACAACATGAGTAGCAATTGCAGGTCCATTACAACCTAATGCAGTAGCTGTAATTGTTGTTGTTCCATTCCAGGTTGAAGCATAATTTACAACACCGGTAAGAGTATTAATAGTATTTCCTCCAGCTAAACTTGCAGCATCTAAATTATAGGTTATTCCTGTAGAATTAATAGCTGTTGTTGTAACAGTAACTATCCCTGCTCCCTGACATCGAGTTGATGTTGCTGGATAGAAAGGTTCAATTGTTACACTTGGTGTAATTGTAACAACTCTTGTTCCAATAGCATATCCTGTACATCCTGTCGCAGTTGCAATAATTGTTGTTGTTCCACTCCAAGTTGAAGCAAAAGAAACTACTCCAGTATTTTGATTTACAGTGATACCACCACTAAGACTTGCACCATCAAGACTATAAGCAATACTTGTAAAGTTTGTTGCATTAGCTGTATTAATTGAAACGCCAGAACCTTGACAACGTGTTACAGTTGCAGGAATGAAAGATACACTTGCACTTGGAGTCACATTAACTATTGTTGCTAATGAATTTGCCGAACTACATACTCCATTTTGAACTACAGTTCTGAATTGAGTAGTATTGGTTAAATTACCAGATGTGTATGTAGATAATGTATTTGATATAGGAGACCAAATAGTACCATCAGTTGAAGATTCCCATCTTACAATATTTCCTATATGGGTTCCTAAAGTTAATAAACCACTGCTACTTCCTGTACAAATTGTAGTTCCTCCTGTAACAGCACCCGCATTGGTAACATTATTAACAGTTACTATAGTAGGTGATGAATACCCCATGTTACAAACTCCATTCTGAACTACAGCTCTAAATTGTGTTGTAGCATCTAATACATCAGAAGTATAGGATGCCAAAGTATTTACAATAGGACTCCAATTTGTACCATCTAATGATGATTCCCACCTAACTATATTTCCTGTGTGTGTTCCAAGTGTTAATAAACCACTTGTGTTTCCAGCACAAATTGTAGCACCTCCTGTTACCATGCCTGCATTAGTCATTGAATCGACAGTTACAATTGTTGGAAATGAATTCTCAATATTACAATTTCCACTTTGAACAACAGCTCTGAATTGTGTTGAAGCAGTTAAAAGAACGGAAGTATAGGTTGCTAATGTGTTTACAATAGGTGTCCAATCAGTTCCATTTAATGAAGATTCCCATCTTATTACATTTCCTGTATGAGTACCTAAAGTTAACAAACCACTTGAACTTCCATAACAAATCGTAGTACCTCCTGTTACAGTTCCTGCATCAGTTGTTGGATCAATACTGACTGTTGTTTCAATTGAATTCTCAATATTACAAACACCATTTTGAACTACTGCTCTAAACATTGTTGTTGTTGTTAACGCAGCTGAAGTATAAGTCGATAATGTATTTGCTATAGCATCCCAATTACTTCCATCTATTGAGGATTCCCATCTTATAACAGAACCTCTGTGAGCACCAAGGCTTAATAAACCACTTGTGCTTCCGGTACAAATAGTTGTACCTCCTGTTACTTCTCCTGCATATGTAGCTGAATCAACAGTAACAGTTGTAGCAATTGAATTAACAGAATTACAAACTCCATTTTTAACAACAGCTCTAAATTGAGTAGTTGTAGTTAAATTACCTGAGGTATATGTAGCAATTGTATTTACAATAGGATTCCAGATATTTCCATCCATTGAGGATTCCCATCTTACAATACTTCCTGTATTTCCTCCTAATGTTAGTAAACCACTAGCACTCCCAGTACAAATTTCAGTTCCTCCTATTAGAGTTCCTCCAACTGGTATTGCATCAATATTTACAGTTGCAACTAATGAATTCGTTGAAGAACAAACCCCACTTGTTACTATAGCGCGATAATAATTTTTAACTGTTAAGTTTCCTGTTGAAACAGTTGAAGAAGTTTCCCCAGTTATATTATTCCATACAGCATTATCTAAAGATGATTGCCATTGAATGGCCCCTGTATTTCCAGATAATGTAATTGTTGTACCTGTTCCAAAACAAACATTAGTAGCAGTTGCTGTTGCAGTACCACCAACTGAAGTTGGCGAAACATTAACAGTAGCAGTGTCTGTTGTAACATATAAACCACTGCTTGCACAAGTTATAACACATACATAATAAGTAGTAGCAGCTAAATTTCCTGTAGCTTGTGTTGTTGCAATACCTAAATTTGTATATGGTCCTGTAATAACTGATGCTTTTTTCCATTGATATATAATACCTGGATCAGTATATGTTGTGCTTAATGATAGAGTTGTTGCACTTCCTGCACAAATAGTAGTTCCACCTACAATAGTAGAAGTTGCAGGAGTTCCTGAACAACCAATTGTAACATCATATTCGTCAGCACCCATATCTGGAGCAGTTCCACCACCAGTATATCCTGCATTACCTTGTCTAATGTTTCCATCAAAATCGTCTGTTATACCTGCAATATTTGCAGCCCCATTACTTATTCCTGTTGGAACATATACATTTATATGAAGAAAACCAGCATCAGAACTTAAGGTACTAGTCCAATAAGGATTTTCAGAAATTGAAGCTGCGTCACGCGTCCCAACTAATGCTTGATAATTTACTAAAGACTGATATGATGTCGTTCCATCATACATTATTACATTATTAGTTCCTGCTATTCCTGCGTAATATAAATTTCGATTTGATGTTAGAGCATAATTTGTTAAAGCAGAGTCACTACGACGAATTGCACAAGTGTAACCAGTTGCTCCGTTAGGAATAGAATTATTAACAAATATATTGTTACGTAAATCTAAGACTGGAGTTGTAGATGTGTAAAGAGCAGAACTTCCAAATACAGCTCCAGAACTTGAAGCATTTAAGTTTACCGTATTATAGTAAATGTTGTTATTCGTTCCTGATGAAACATACATACCGGCAACCGGAGTAGAAGCATTTGCAGCTGTAGCTCTCAAATCACCTATTATATTATTATATATTGTATTTGTAGTACCACCTGAAATATATAAACCATATACTGTAGCACTGGCATTTGTTGAAGACAAGTCGTAAACTTTATTTTTAAATACACTGTTAATAGTACCTCCACCAAGATTAATACCATATATGTTTAATCCACCGCTTAAAGTATAAACAGAATTACCACTAACCTCATCAGTAGATCCATAGCGTAACCTCATACCATAAATAGTAGCTCCACCGGCTGCAGATAAATTATAGACCTTATTATTCTGAACAGTTTTTACTCCTGTTGCTGTATTATTATACCAGCCAATGATTGTTTGTGAACCTGTAGAGTTGGAAATTAAATTATAGATATTATTCCCAATAAGAGTTTCATTAGTGGCAGATCCACTTCCATATAAACCATAAAATGCCGAAGTTCCACTAGTGTTTGTATATGATAGATTTTTAATAGTATTACCATTAAAAGTCACTGTGGTTGGAGCATTATATTGAATTCCATATAATGTTCCTGCACCATTACGGCTTATTCCATCAATAGTATTCAAATTACAATTAATTGTTGTAGCTGAACCTGCATAAATAGCCTGTGCAGTACCGGTTGTAGTTACTAGTGCAATATTCATAATTTGATTATTATTAATATTAATAGTATTAGATGAAGTTGAAGAAGCATTATAAATACCGGTAAAAGTTCCTGATGATGATGTATCGGAAATATTTGAAATAATATTATTATTGATATTACAAGTAATAGCTGCTGTTGGCATTGCAGTAAGATAAATCCCCTGGAATGATCCTGCAATTGTACTTCCTGATAATGTTAACGTTCCTGTTCCTAAATTAGAATTATACCCAATTGTATTACCTGTAATTTGAACATTATCACCGTAAGTTGCATTTGAAAAATAGATTCCATTCATTGTTCCAGTTGAAGTAAATGTTCTTGTAGCAGTTTGATAAATCTTATTATTAGTAATATTCCAGTCCGAATTACCTGTTGTAGCATAAACAGCTGCACTACCTCCTGTTAAAAAGAAATCGTAAATTTGGCAATTATTTATTGTGACATTATTATTGGCAATAGCTGCTGTAGTCGTGCTTCCCATTCCACAGATTCCTTTTGAAGGTAAGTTTGTTCCTGCAGGTCCTATTTTACAATTTGATATTGTAATCGTATCATTACCAACTGTAGTTCCTGTACTGATGCAAATATTACCACCAATAGTAGCTAGAGGCATTGTGGCTGAGCCAAGAATAGTACAATTAGTAATTGTATTATTTGTTGCATCATTACTAAATTGTATTGTAGATGTATTAGCAGTTGCCGCTACACTTAAATTAGATATTGTTAAGGAATTGCCGGCTGTGTTTAAACCGTTAATTGTAACTCTATCTGCACCATTAAAACTAATCAGTGGAATACCATCGGCTGTTCCTGAAACAGTTCTTGTTACTCCTCCACTTGGATTTATAGTCATTGTATAACCGCTTCCTCCTGATTCTGCCCATTGATTTAATGCATAGAGTCCTGTCTCTGATAAATCAGATGTAATATTCACAGTAATGTTACCGGTAACAACACCTGCATTAATAGCTGCAAAGAAACCACCGGCTTTAGTTAATGAAATATAGGTTTCTGTTGTACCAACATTGTATAAACCTGAATAGGTGCCCCCAACTGAGAATGTGCTTGGTGTTGTTGGCGGTGTCGAACAAGCTGGTGGATTTGTTGTATATCCGCTAGCTCCGATTGATGGGTAGGCAACTGTATTTTTAGCTACTGCTGAATCCTGAGCAACCACATAATATGAAACAACATCGCCTATAACTGTAGTTGGTAAAAATGTAAAAGTATATTTATTTGAACCTATTGAAACACCAGTTACCGAAGAATAAGTTCCAGAATTAACTTTGTAGTTTAATACAGGTAAACCTATACCTATTGTTGGAATACCTGTAAAATCAGTTATGGTAGCTGTTAAAACAACGCTAGCACTAGCAACCTGATTTCCTAGGTTAGTATATGAAATAACAGGAGGTGATAAATCAACTCCGATTCCGTTAAATTCATCTGCTCCAATATCAGGTGTTGTTGTATTTCGTGTGTCGCCATCAAAATCAGTAGTAATTCCTGAAATAGGTATACCGCCACTTTCAATCTGAGTAGCAACTGTTGTATTAATATGCAAATATGTAGCAGCTGAATCTGTTGTACTAACCCATGTTGGATATTCTGAAATCGAATTTGCATCTCTCGGTGCTATTGTACCAGCGGTAAACACACCTGCTTTATATGCAGCTATAGTTTGAGCAGAGCTTGTACCATCATAATAGATTAAATTTTTAGCCCCTGGTGTTCCTGCATAAAATAAGTTATTATTTGAGGTTGCAGCGTAAGTTGAAAGATTTCCTGCAGCACCTGCACTTCGTAAATAAGCACTAGTAAACCCTGTTCCATTTGCTGTTGACGTATTTACAAAAATATTGTTAATCAAGTTTACAGTAGGTGTAATTGAAGCATAAATTGCAGCACTTCCAAAATTTGTTCCTGTACTGCTTGCATTTAAATTAACTGTATTATAATAAATATTATCTGTTGTGCCTGCATTAAGATAAATACCTACAATAGGATTTGCTGCACTTGCAGCTGTAACTCTTAAGTCACCAACAATATTATTATAGATATTATTTGTAGTTCCCGCACTTACATAGATGCCATAAATTGTTGGAGCAGCATTGGTTGTTACAAAATCATAAATTTTATTTTTAAATACATTATTAGTTGTTCCACCTCCAATATTTATACCATATTGAGTTATACCACCACTAAATGTATTAATTCGGTTACCACTAATTTCATTAGTAGTTCCTGTAACCATTCTTATTCCATAAAGAACTCCTGAACCAGCCCCTACTGAAAAATTATAAAATTTATTGTTTTGGATAGTTTTTGTCCCCGTTGATGATGTAGAGTACCATCCATAAATATTCATAGCACCGGTTGCAGTTGAAGTTAAATTATAGACATTATTTCCTACAAAATTTTCAGTTGACACACTACCACTTGAATAGATAGCATAGAATGCAGAAGTTGAACTTGTAATATTTGATGAAATATTTCTTATAATATTATTATTAAAATTGATAGTAGTTGGTGAATTATATCTTATAATATAATAAGTTCCTGCTGCATTTCTGCTTATACTATCAATTGTATTAGAATTACAATTAAGTGTTGTTGCCGAACCTGTATAAATTGCTTGTACAGTTCCGGTTGTTGTTAGTAAAGCAATATTTTTTATCAAATTACTATTAATATTAATTGTATTCGATGATGCTGATGAGTTATTATAAATACCTGTAAAAGCACCTGAAGATGATGTTAAGGAAATATTTGAAATTATATTATTATTAACACTACAGGCTGTGGAAGCAGTTGACATAGTTTGCATATATATACCTTGAAATGCACCAGCCATTGTACTGCCACTTAAGGTAAAGGTACCTGTCCCTGAATTGTTAGTGTATCCAATTGAATTACCTGTTATTTGAACACTATCACCATATGTTGAATTTACAAAGTAAATCCCTGTCATAGTTCCTGCTGCTGTAAATGTGCGCGTTGCAGTTTGATATATCTTATTATTAGCAATATTCCAGTTAGTATTTCCCGTTAAGGCATAAATACCGGCACAACCTCCTGTAAGGAAGAAATCGAATATTTCGCTATTAAATATAGTAATATTGCTATTAGCTATTAATGATGAAGCGGTACTTCCGTTTGCACAAATCCCTTTTGAAGGTAAGTTAGTTCCGGCAGGTCCAATTTTACAATATGAAATTGTATTATTATCATTACCACTGACTGTACCTGTATTAAATAAAATATTACCACCATTACTAGTTAATGCTGTAATAGATGAACCAAGTATTGAACAATTCGTTATAGTGTTGTTTGTAGCATCATTTATAAATTGTATAGTAGAAGTTCCTGCAGTTGATGCAGTGCTTAAATTCGAAATAACAAGTGCATTACCACCGGTATTCAAACCATTTATGGTTACTCTGTCAGCACCGTTGAAATTAAATAAAGGTGCAGCTACTGTTCCTGATAAAGTTCTGCTAACACCTCCACTTGGTTGAATTGTTAATGTATAACCGCCAACGCCTGTTTCTGTCCATTGATTTAATGCTACAGTACCATCTTCATTAGTAACATCACTTATAACATTTATCGTAACATTTCCTGATAATCCTGATGAATTGATAACTGAAAACAATCCGTCCGAACGAGTAAATGATGTAAAATTACCACCTGTGCCTACGGTGAATGTCCCAGTTAATGGAAATGGAATATAAAATGTATTTGATGAGATAGGAGTTAAACCGGGTGAAGAAAAAGTTAAGGTCGATCCTCCAAAAGCAGCTGTAGTACCTGTTAAATCTGTATATGTTGCAATACCTGCTGTAGCTGTAGAAGTAAGAGTCCCTCCTAATGTCCATGTACCTGAACCAACTGCTGTGGTTACAGAAGCTGTGCTTGTCGTGGTATTTCCGTATTGGTCTTGTATGTATATAGCAGGTTGTGTAGCTAATACTGCTCCGTTGGTTAATGGTGCAGTTGGTTGTGTCATAATTCCTAATTTTGCAGAAACACCAGTATTTAATTGTTGGTTAACACTTGCATCGCCATAACCTGTTGCACTCACAACAATATTTTTCAATCCTGAGGATTGTAATAAACTTACAGGTAATGAAGCTGATGGTGTAAAAGTAATAGTACCTGCTGAAATTGAATATCCGGTAGTTAAAGTTACTCCTCCAATTTTTATTCCCGTTACTGCTGCACGCCAGGTTGGATCATCTGTAAATGTAACAATAAATGGATTGTCAACAGTTGCTACAACTGCAGCAACTAAAGTTGGGGATATACCATTTGTAATAGTTAAATTTGTACCATTATCTGTGCCATTTGTCGATGGCTGACTTCCTACTACTCTGATTCTGTACCCTGTTCCATTTGGAGTTCCTGAAGGTAAGGTCGCTGATACAGTTCCTGCTGTTGCAGTTGTTAAAGTTCCTAATGATATAGGGTTTGTAAAGCTTCCTGTTGCATCTGATAACTGAGCTGTCCATATATTATTATTATATACAGTTCCACCTGCAATTGTAAATGGCACACTTAATGTAGCTCCTGCTGCATAAGTTGTTGTTGTTATTGTCGATGTAGTTATTGTATTTGTAAATGAAGGTGTCCATGTTAATGACATCCCTGTAAAGTTAGTAACATTTGGTGGAGTTATTGTAACCGGTGTTGGGCCTTTAGTAAATTGCACCGAAATATAATCCTCTGTTGTTGGTCCTGCAGGATCGTCCCATGCAAATTCAAACCATACTTGATAGTTGCCATCAGGAACTAAATAATAAGGTGTTGTACCTGTAATATCATTCCCTGTCCAAGGTGTAATTGACACCGGTGAAGTGTAATTTGCTAAAGTTGCACCTGTTGTTGCATCCACCATACTTTGTGTCGGAGAGGCTGCTTTCCAAATCTGTAGATGGCTCGATGCATTTCCTGAAGAAGCAAATCTATCCCTCGTTTTAATAAAAGCTCCCGCAGCACTTTGTATCCAAACAGCTCCTAGATGTTTGGGTTGATAGCTTGCTGTTGGATGGTTTACAGGATTAATTGTAAACGTTAAAGTACCTGCTGTTTGCCCCCTACTTTGTCCGCATAAGAGCACAACAAATAAAAGTACAGCTGTCAGCTTTAGCCCCAAATGATGGGCAAAACATAAAATCTGTGTTTTCATAAAGTAATTGATAAATGAATTAATTGATTTCATTAATGAAATTTAGTTTATTAGACCTTTTTTTCTTCTAACTATTTGTTAGAAAAATAACAAGGCAAAATTACTAAAATTAATCAGGTAAATAAGTACCTATTTTTCTAGGTATTTCTGTACCTGTTTGAATGTATAAATAAAAAGAATAAAATTAAATATATTAATTTAATTTTTTGTTTATCATTACAATTCAGTATATCAACACTATCATCATTATATTTTAACATTATTTTAACTATATAAATAATAAATATCAATAAAGATATTATTAAAAACTAAATAATTTTTGAGATGAGTCATCAAAATAATTGATATATATCAACTCTTACTATTTATAATTAAGATTGAAAATATGTTTAAAATAGTCTTTTTTTTTATTTTTTATTGAGTTATATAAAGCTATTTATAAATCTTTAATTTAATCAATCAAACTGATTATCATTAATTATTTATATTAAAAAAAAGAATTTCTTTATTAATAATTTAAGTATTGTTTCCATTTCGATAAGTTATTAATGAATAAAAACGTTTTCATTGCGAGCTCCCATACTTTCAGCACACCAAGTGTTATGACAATATTTAATTAACCACGCCGTCATTCCGAATGTTTGCTTTAGCAAAATGAAGCAATCTCTCTTTGGCTTATCTGTCACATTTTGTTTTACATACAAATATTGTCATTAGTAGGAGAAACAACGAAGCAATCTTTTGTTTATATGTGGAATTAGATTGCTTCACTTCGTCTGCAATGACTTCATGGTACTTATAGGAGTGGACTCAGTATTCATATTCTTGTTTTCAAAATATTAATTTTTAAGCACTATACTAATTATTAGATTTACCCATCAAAATTCCCCATTCATTCTTTAATTTCACCTATTCACTAGATACGCCCTCTATTCAATCATGCTTTTTTTTTATTCAAAGTTTAAAAAAAACGATTCAACACACAATAAAAACGATTCACTTTACCCTTTTTCTTAAGCCCGTTGGCAACTTTCCGATTCACCATGTCAACTTTCCGAAATGCACTTTTTTTTTCTTAAGACCAATAATCACTTTCAGATCGCCTATAACAACTTTCAGATCGACCATGGAGACTTTCATATTGACCATAGCAACTTTCAGATGAACTGTGGCAACTCTCAGATAAACCATACCAACATTCAGATAAACCCTAGCTACTTTCATACCGATGCTTCCCCCTTTCAGATCGACCATCCCCCAATAATATTTCACACATTGCAGCAATAGCAGGTATTTCCGAAATTCACCTTCTTTTAATTTCTCAAAATTATTTATAAAAACATTCAAATTATGGAATATTAATTTTATAAAAATCTCAAAAAATAATTAAAGAACCATTACTGTATTTTCACCTTCAATAAACATAATAATATTTAGTAGCCATTTTTTTTGTATCTTTGCAATGAATTTTAATATTAATACAAATGAAGTTATTGGAAGGAAAAACTGCCTTAATTACAGGCGCTTCGAGAGGAATTGGCAAAGCTATTGCAATAAAATATGCCAAATATGGTTGCAATGTTGCATTCTCCGATCTAAACTACGACGAAAACGCACAAAAAGTAGAAGAAGAAATAAGATCTTACGGTGTAAAATGTAAAGCTTATGCCTCAGACGCTTCATCATTAGAGGCTTCTGACAAATTAATCACTGATGTTCATACTGATTTTGGACAAATTGATATCCTAATAAATAATGCCGGTATTACCCGCGACCAGTTATTAATGCGTATGAGCGAAAACGATTGGGATCTAGTTATTAAAGTAAATCTTAAATCAGTTTTCAACCTTACTAAAGCAGTTCAAAAAGTAATGTTGAAACAACGTTTCGGTTCTATTATAAATATGAGTTCTGTAGTTGGAGTTTCTGGAAATGGCGGTCAGTCAAATTACTCTGCTTCTAAAGCCGGTATCATTGGTTTTACCAAATCTATTGCTATTGAGCTTGGTTCACGCAATATTCGTTGCAATGCAGTTGCTCCTGGTTTCATTGAAACTGAAATGACAGCTAATCTGCCAAAGGAAATTAAAGATAAATGGATAAATGATATCCCTTTAAGACGTACAGGTAAACCTGAAGACGTTGCAGATGTTTGCGTATTCCTGGGCTCCGACCTTTCATCTTATGTAAGTGGTCAGGTAATTCAGGTATGCGGTGGTATGAACACCTAGAAAACAAATAAATAAGCAACAGCTTATAATAACAATATATATATTTAGAATAAGGAATCAGAAAATCATAAAGAAAATACTAAACTAACATTGAATATAGTAACAGATTATCCTGCATGGTATTTTATCTTCTGTGTCATTACAGGTATAGCTTATACAGCTATATTATATTACAAAGATAAAAAGCACGACTTCTCTCCATTGCTTATCAAGTCAATGGCGGCATTGCGTTTTGTTTCTGTTTTTCTGATTTCTTTCCTTTTGCTTTCTCCTCTTATCAAATCTATTACTCATAATAGCGAGAAACCTATTATTATCATTGCTCAGGATAATTCTCAGTCAATTATTATTAATAAAGACAGTAGTTTTTACAAGAAAACTTATAAAGAAAGTCTCGAGAAGCTAGTTGCAGACTTAAGTAATAAGTATGATGTTCATACTTTCAGCTTTGACGATAAAGTTAATGAAGGTTTAAAGTTTGATTATAAAGGAAAACAAACTGATATTTCGGGTTTCTTTGATGAAATGACAACCCGATACACTAACCGTAATGTTGGTGCAATAATTTTAGCTTCTGATGGAATTTACAATAAAGGTATCAATCCTGTTTATGCTTCTCAAAAGCTTAAAAGCCCTGTTTATACAATTGCTTTAGGCGATACTACTATTCACAAAGATTTATTAATTCAAAAGGTAAATTATAATAGAATTGTTTATTTAGGAAGTAGTTTCCCAATTGAGATTATCGTTAATGCTAATAAGGCAAAAGGTTTATCAGCTAAGCTAAAAGTTACTAAAGAAGGCAAAGAATTTTTTAATAAGAATATTAACTTTAGTAATGATCAGTATTCTGAAACAGTTAATGTACAATTGGAAGCAAAAGAAAATGGTTTGCAACATTATCATATCACTATATCACCCCTTAACGATGAAATTACTTTATCTAATAATAATAAAGATATTTTTATTGAAGTTTTAGATTCCAGGCAGAAGATAGTAATACTTTCTAACTCGCCTCACCCTGATATTTCAGCCATTAAACAAACTTTAGAGACCAATCGTAATTATGATATTGAAGATTATCTGATAAATGATTTCAATAAACCGATATCTAATTACAATTTAGTTATTCTTCATCAGCTTCCTTCAAACAATTCAATCTTCAACAAGCTTTTAGCTGACATTCAAAAGCACAATATTCCTGTTTTATTTATACTTGGAGCTCAAACTAATTACAATCAATTCAACGGAGTTAATTCAGGTTTGAATGTTACTGTAAAGAATCAAAATTCAAATGAAGTGTTGCCTGCTTTTGCCAGTGAGTTTGCTTTTTTCACTTTAAGTGAAGAAACCAAGAAAGTAATGAATAACTTCCCTCCCCTGCTTTGTGTGTATGGGGATTATAAAATGGCTACTTCTGGAGAAACGATGCTCTATCAGAAAATCGGGAATGTAGTTACCAAACAACCTCTGATATTATTTAACCAAAATCAGACTTCAAAGTATGCTGTTATTACCGGTGAAGGATTATGGAGATGGAAGCTATCTAATTATGCTCAAAAGAATAATCACGAAGCCTTTGATGAACTCTTTACTAAGATCATTCAATATTTATCTGTTAAGATTGACAAGAGTTTATTCAGGGTTAATAACAATCATATCTTTAATGAGAACCAGCCTGTAGAGTTTGATGCAGAAGTTTATAACGATAGTTATGAATTGATAAATGATGCAGATGTGAATATTGATATCTTCAATGACAACAACAAGAAATTTCCTTCGATATTTAATAAAACTTCTAAATCATATCACTTAAATGCAGGCATATTTCCTCCGGGAGATTATAAATATGAGGCAAGAGTTAAGCTTAAGAACAAATCCCTCTCAACTAAAGGTAGTTTTATAGTAACTTCAATTGATGAGGAGTATACTAATACATTAGCTAACCACCAGATGCTTTATAACCTAGCAAAGAAGCATGATGGAGAAATGATTTACCCTAATCAACTTCAATCACTGGTTGATAAACTAAACAAGAGGGATGATATTAAAACAGTAACCTACACTCAAAAACGATACAACAATCTAATGAATATCTATTGGATATTCTTTATAATACTTGCTTTACTTTCCGCTGAATGGTTCCTCAGAAAACGCAATGGTGGTTATTAATTCATAAGTATGTTCTTCGTAATATCACATATTCTTAGTTATTTATTAAGTCCTTTGTTCTGGATTTTAGCTTTCCTAATCATATCTTTCTTCATAAAGAAGAGAAAATTATTAGCCAGAAGACTTTTTATAATAGGTATTATTGCTTTTTATATTTTCTCAAACAGATTTATAGCTGATGAGTTTATGAGAAGATGGGAAATCGATTATACTGACTCTAGCCAGCTTGCAAAATCGTATGATGTAGGTATTGTTCTTGGTGGTGGTATTGTTTCCTATGATTATCTTAAGAATAGAAGTATTTTTAAATCAAACGCTGACAGATTACTTCAAGCATTAGAACTCTATAAAACCGGCAGAATTAAAAAGATGTTATTTACAGGTGGCCCGGGCAATCTAATTTATAATGACCAATATGAAGCTGCTTATATTAAGAAGTATTTAATTAATATAGGTGTGACTGATTCTGTTATTATCATTGATTCTATATCAGACAACACCCATCAAAATGCAATTTACTCTAAAAACATATTATCTAAAATTTATCCTAATGGAGGTAATTATCTTTTAATTACTTCCTCCAGGCACATGCGTCGTTCAATGGCATGTTTTAAAAAGGAAGGCTTTAAATTAGATATTTATCCCACTAATAAATTGTCGGGAAGAAGACATTATAATATAGATTACTTATTTATTCCACAAATAGATAGTTTTTATTGCTGGAGCGACTACATCCATGAAGTTGTAGGACATCTATCATATAAAATAATGGGTTACGTTTAAAAACATATATATTTATTATAAATAAAACGAATGGCAAAAATATTGTTTATTATAATTATTGCAATCATAGTATTTGATTATCTTCTGGAACATCTTCTGGATTATTTAAACAGTACTTACTGGAGCAATGAATTACCAAAAGAACTGGAAGGTATTTATGATGCAGAGAAATATAAGAAGTCTCAGGATTATCAAATGGCAAATCAAAAGTTTTCTACCTTAACTTCTACCCTATCATTTCTTGCAATGTTAGCAATGTTATTATTAGGTGGCTTTGCTTTCGTTGATAATTTTGCACGACAATTTTCTTCCAATGAAATTGTTATTGCTTTAATATTCTTCGGCATTCTCGGTTTTGCGTCCGATATATTATCTACTCCTTTCTCTATTTATAATACTTTTGTTATCGAACAGAAATTTGGTTTTAATAATACTGATGTCAAAACATTTATTCTTGATAAATTAAAAGGATGGTTACTTGCAATAATTATTGGTGGAGGATTAATAGCTTTATTAGTTTTAATATATAATGTATTTGGAAATAACTTCTGGTGGATTGCCTGGATTGCATTAAGTGTTTTTATAATCTTTATAACGATGTTTTATTCCACATTGATAGTTCCTCTTTTCAATAAGCAAACTCCTTTAGAAGATGGCGACTTAAGAAAAGCAATTGAAGCTTTCGCTGATAAAACAGGATTTAAACTTAATAATATATTTGTTATTGATGGTTCTAAACGCTCAAGCAAAGCAAATGCTTACTTCAGTGGGTTGGGAAGCAAGAAACGTATTGTTTTATTCGACACCTTAATAAAGAATCATACAACAGAAGAGCTTGTTGCTGTGTTAGCTCACGAGATTGGTCATTATAAAAAGAAACATACTTTAAAAGGGATTGCAATTTCATTACTACAATCGGGGATGATGCTTTTTATATTATCTTTCTTTTTAGGCAACCCAATCTTATCAGAGGCATTAGGAGTAACTAAATCAAGTTTCCATATTAGCATACTTGCCTTTGGAATGCTTTATAGTCCGTTGTCAACATTATTAAGCATTGCAATGAATATATTATCGCGCAAGCATGAATATGAAGCTGATAAGTTTGCAGGAGATAATTATAACCCTGAAGCATTGATTACTGCTCTAAAGAAATTGTCTGTTGATAATTTGAGTAATCTGCGCCCACATCCTGCTTACGTATTCTTCCATTATTCTCACCCTCCTTTGCTTAAAAGAGTTAATGCTTTAAATTCAAAATCTAATTAAGAGTTATGAAATTCATATTACCGATATTATTATTCATTAAAAAGATATCTATAAAGATATGGGGATATATAAAATTGTTTTTTCGAATTCCCAAAAGGTATAAATGGTACACTAAAGTTGCAATAAGATTAGTCCATATCATTGTTTTATTTATAGTATTGTTGATTTTAATCGACATGAACTTCCTTTGGTTATTTGGCAAGTCACCTAAGTTAAGTCAGATTAACGATCCTAAACAAAAGACTGCTTCAGAGCTTTATGATTGCGAAGGGAAACTTATTGGAAAGTATTTTGATGAAAACAGAACTCCTGTTAAATTAAATGAAGTATCACCAATTATGATAAAGACCTTAATCAATACTGAGGATGTAAGATTCTATGAACATCATGGGGTAGATATTCAGGCAACATTCTCTATTCTATGGTATATGGCAAAGGGCGATAAACGTGGAGGCAGTACTATTACGCAACAATTGGTTAAGAATTTATTTAAAACCAGAGAGAACTATTCAAGAGGTTTGTTTGGATTTATTCCGGGTATTAAAACCGTTATTTATAAGTTTAAAGAATGGATAACAGCCTTAAAGATTGAATTGTTTTACAAGAAAGACACCATTCTTTCGATGTATTTCAATACCGTTGACTTTGGCAGTAATGCTTATGGCATTAAAGTAGCTTCCCGAACTTTCTTCAATATTAAACCTTCTCAATTAAACTACGAACAATCTGCTTTGTTGGTTGGTATGCTAAAAGCTCCTACCTATTATAGCCCTGTTGTTCATCCCGAAAAGGCTTTGGAAAGAAGAAATGTGGTACTCGGGCAACTCTTAAAGTATAAAGTTATTAGTAAAGATGAACATGATTCATTATGTAATATTCCTATCGCTTTAAAATATAATGTGGAGAATAATTATGATGGCAAAGCTCCTTACTTTAGGGAGTCGGTGAGTAATTATCTTAAAACATGGCTTAAAGAACACAAAATTAATCTTTACGAAGATGGTTTAAAGATTTATACAAGTCTTGATTTAAATATGCAAACCTATGCTGAGGAAGCTGTTGACGAACACATGAAAAAGTTACAGAAACGATTCTTCGAACATTGGAATGGCGAAAACCCATGGCGTAATGCAAAAGGTCAGGAAATTGAAAACTTTGTTCAGAATATCGTAGTTACTACTGACCATTACAAAGCATTAAATAAAAAATATCCTACCAATAAAGATTCAGTCAATTATTATTTGAATCAACCTAGAGAGATGGCTGTTTTTAACTATAATGGCGACAGAGATACTTTAATGAGCACTATCGATTCTATTAAATACTACTGTTCATTGCTTCAGGCTGGCTTTATAACTATGGATCCTTTTACAGGATATGTTAAAACTTATGTGGGGGGTATCGATTTCGATAACTTTAAGTTCGATCACGTTAAGCAATCCAAACGTCAGCCCGGCTCTACCTTTAAAGCCTTTGTATATACTGCTGCTATGGAAAATGGCTTCGGTCCATGTGATGTTTTAACGGATGTACCGGTTACAATTGATTATGTTGAGAATGGAAACAAAAAAAGCTGGTCGCCACATAATACCAATTGGGAGTTTACAGGTAAGGAAGTTACTCTGAAATATGCTTTTGCACGTTCCATTAACTCTATTGCTGTACAGGTTACCAAAAAGATTGGTTGGAACAAGGTAATGGAAACTGCAACTAAGCTTGGTATTAAAACTAAACTGCAAAATGTTCCTTCGGTTTGTTTAGGTTCAAGTGATGTATCGTTGTATGAGCTTATAAATGCTTATTGTCCTTTGATTAATGATGGGAATAAAGTGGAACCTATCCTTGTTACTAAGATAGTTGATCGTAATGGGAAAGTTATTTATGAAAATAAACCAAAACTCGAAAGAGTAATTTCGCAGGAATGTGCTTTCCTTATGACACAGATGCTTATGGGTGGTTTACATGAACCGGGTGGAACTACACAAGCTTTGTTTGAATACAACTTATTTAATTATGGAACTGACTTTGGAGGTAAAACCGGTACTTCATCCAATCATTCTGATGGTTGGTTTATTGGTGTTACTCCTAATCTAATTTCGGGCTCATGGGTTGGTGCCGACAATAGAAGTGTGCACTTTCGTACTTCCGAATTAGGCGAAGGTTGCAAAACGGCCTTGCCTATTTATGGTTTGTTTATGGAAAAGCTTTTAAAAGATCCTAAATACAATAACTATCATCAAAAGTTTGGCAAACCTAAGGTTAAGATTAATAAGAACTATTCATGTCACACCTTCCTGCCAAAGGCCGACAGCTTAAATATTGACGATGTAGAATTGCCGGATGATGTAATTAATACTTCTGACTTTTAATAAAAAAGGCTTTTAGCTGTTTAGACTTTTAGCCCCTTAGCAGAATTTCCTGTCAGGCTTCCCCTCCTGACAGGTATAATAGCCTTTTAGATATAAAATTATCAATGAATTAACACTTAATAGAAGTAATTAATTAGTGATTTCTAATAGTGTTTCGGCGATCAGTCATTTTTATACCGTGTCGAATCATTTTTATACGACGTCAACTCATTTTTATACGACGTTCACTCATTTTTATATCACGTCAACTCATTTTTATAAAATGTTCATTAATTTGCAGGTCACGTCAATTCGTTTTTTATTAATGACAATTAATTTTCAGGTCACGATCATTCATTTTTAGATCGCTACAACTCATTTTTTTATCATTTCCAGTCATGTTTATATCACGTCAACTCATTTTTATACCATTTCCAGTCGTGTTTGCGTCAGGAACGACAATTTTCGATTTGTCAAAAATATTGTTCTAAATGTTAATATGTGTTTTTAGCGGTATTATATCTTTAAAATTAGATAGATATATATTATTTTATGCAAACAAATTTAATAAACCTGCATAAATTTCCGTGAGGAATGTAAAAATTTTCGTGGGAAGGCTATCGTGTCGCATGGGACTGTAAAAGTAAACGTTTTTAGGCAATCGAAACATGCAAGGACTGTAAAAGTAAACGCAGGGAAGCCATCGTGACGCACCAGATGTGTAAAAGTAAACGTTTTTAGCAATCGAAACATACGGGGACTGTAAAAGTAAACGTTTTTAGGCAATCGTGTTGCGTATGTCTGCAAAAGTGCAAAATTAATTACGAATTACGAAAACTTAAAGTACTTAAAGTACTTGAAGTTGGAAAACAATTACTAATTACTAATTTAAAAAAATAATAATTTGATGGCTCAATCAGTTTGTAGTTGAGCTACTTTTTTATTGAATAGCCACGACACGACCTAAGGAGAAAAGCTAAAGGGGGCTGTAAGTTGTGGAAAGTGAATATTATTGGCTTTTAAGCCTGATTTTTCTGACACAGAGAGGTTATCTATTTGTAGAA
This sequence comes from Bacteroidota bacterium, assembly GCA_037134755.1. GTDB lineage: Bacteria > Bacteroidota > Bacteroidia > Bacteroidales > JACABE01 > JBAXLO01. The sequence continues at coordinate 29,619 of JBAXLO010000021.1, forward strand.
AACAATGGAAACGCATCTTTTTTAAGAAGCATCGTTGCGACCTAAAAAGGTAGAATTTTTTTTTAATCTCTGGGAGATGTAATTTGATAGAATATGATTTTTTAAAATAAAAAAGTAATTTTGAATTGATTTAATCGTACATTTGCATAAAAGTTTCTAAACATATTGAAAGCTATAAAATGACTGTACAGGATTATATTGACAAACTAAATACAAGGTTTAAAACCGGCATCTCACGCGAACATAGTTATCGTGGCGATTTACAAAATCTTCTCGAAAACATTGCTACAGATGTTTTAGTAACTAACGAACCTGCCAGAATAGCTTGTGGTGCTCCTGATTATATTATTACAAAGAAGAATATACCTATTGGATATATTGAAGCCAAAGATATTGGAGCCGAATTAAACAGTAAATCACACAAAGAGCAATTTGATCGTTATCGACTTTCATTAAATAATCTTATTATTACAGATTATCTTACCTTTCAATTGTTTTGTGATGGTGTTTTAGTTAATACTATTTCTATTGGGCAAATTCAGGGGAATAAGATTATTGGTTTGCCAGATAATTATTCAAATTTCATTTCTTTTATAAAAGACTTTTGTAGTTATACTGGACAAACTATAAAGAGTTCTAAAAAGCTTGCTGAAATGATGGCAGGCAAAGCTCGTTTGCTTTCTGATATTATCGAAAAAGCTTTGAATAGTGATGAAGAAAATCAGGAAAACAGTACACTCAACGACCAGTTAACAGCTTTCAAGAATATACTTATTCATGATATTAAACCTAAAGAGTTTGCCGATGTGTATGCTCAAACTATTGCTTATGGAATGTTTGCAGCAAGATTGCACGATCCTACTTTAGATTCTTTCAGTCGCCAGGAAGCTGCCGAACTTATTCCTAAATCAAATCCTTTTTTAAGAAAACTATTTGGCTACATAGCCGGACCTGATATTGACGACCGTATTAAATGGGTTGTAGATAGTTTGGTTGAAGTGTTTTTGGCGTGTAATGTAAAAGATTTATTAAAGGATTATGGAAAGGCTACTAAAATGGAAGACCCAATTATCCATTTCTACGAAACTTTTCTTAGTGAATATGATGCAGCATTACGAAAAGCAAGAGGAGTTTGGTACACTCCTCATCCTGTTGTTAGTTTTCAGGTTAGAGCAATTGATGAGATATTAAAAACCGAGTTTGATTTACCACAAGGCATTGCTGATTCAAGCAAAATTAAAATAAAAGTTGACATTCAGGGCAAGATGATTGAACAGGAAGTTCATCGTGTACAGATACTTGATCCAACAACCGGTACAGGAACATACATTGCCGAAGTTATTAAAGAAATATATAAAAAGTTTGAAGGACAACAAGGCATTTGGAGTAGTTATGTAGAAAATCATTTACTGCCTCGTCTTATTGGTTTTGAGTTATTGATGGCAAGTTATGCTATGGCACATTTGCAAATTGATTTGCTTTTAACTGAAACAGGATTTATACCTTCAAAAGAACAACGATTAAAAATTTATTTAACTAATAGCTTAGAAGAGAGTCATCCTGACACAGGTTCTCTGTTTGCAAATTGGCTTAGTAACGAAGCCAATGAAGCTAATCGAATTAAAAGAAGTATTCCGGTAATGGTTGTAGTAGGAAATCCACCTTATGCTGTAAGCAGTAGTAATAAAGGGAAATGGATTCAGAACCTTATTGCAGATTATAAAGTAGACTTACATGAACGTAAAATAAATCTTGATGACGATTATATAAAGTTTATACGACTTGGTCAGCACTTAATTGATAAAAATGGCAGTGGAATTTTAACTTTTATTACAAATAATAGCTTTATTGATGGTATTACACACCGTCAAATGCGAAAACATTTATTAGAAAGTTTTGATAAGATTTATATTTTAGATTTGCATGGCAACTCAAGAAAAAAAGAAGTATGCTCAGATGGTTCAACCGATCAGAATGTTTTTGATATAATGCAAGGTGTAAGTATAAATATCTTTATAAAAACAGGAAAGAAAAAGAAAAATGAATTAGGTAAAGTGTTTCATTATGAATTGCAAGGCAAAAGAGAGTTTAAATATGATAACTTAAATAATAATAATCTTAAAAGTTTTCCATGGGTTAATTTAAAATATACAAAACCTAATTATTTCTTTGTTCCTAAAGATTTTGATGAAATTAAAAGATATGAAGAAGGTTTTAGCATAGATACTTTGTTTGAAATTTATACTTCAGGTATGCAAACAAAAAGAGATAAATTGTGTATTAGTTTTAATTTGAATGAAATAAATGATAAGTTCAATTATATTAGAAATAATGAAATTGAAGATATAAGGAGGAAATTTGATTTAAAAGAAGATGGAAGAGATTGGACAATAAAAGATGCAAAAAAAGATATTGAATCAAATGAAGGGAATATAGAAGATGTTCTATATCGTCCGTTTGATATTAGAAAAACATATTTCTCTGGCAAAACAAAAGGATTTATAGCATATCCTCGCAGAGAAAAAATGGTAAACTTTATTAACAAAAATAATTATGGACTAATTGTACCAAGAATGTGTAAAGGCGAAAGAGGTTTTGAACATGGACTAATATCAAAAAAAATAATTGATATTGCTGCTGGTGATGCATATTCAGGAATTGGCACCTTCTTTTTTCCATTATATATTTATAAAGAAGAAAAACCAAAAGTAATATCATCTTCTGTAAAAGAATACACTTTGTTTTCTGGATATAAAGAATATGATGAAGATAATTTATCTGTTGTTGAAGAACCTAAGTTAGTAGATAGAAGTTTCCCTTATCGTCCTAATCTTAGTCAAACAATTTTAAGGGGTATTGAAAAAAGTTCAGGACTTTTGTTTGTCCTTCAAGTTAAAAAAACAAGTATTGACGAGTTTGGCGAAGTAGATTTATTGGATTATATTTATGCTGTGTTGCATTCGCCAACTTACAGAGAAAAATACAAAGAGTTCCTAAAAATAGATTTCCCAAGAGTGCCATATCCTAAAGATAATGAAATATTCTGGCAATTGGTTAAACTTGGTGGAGAATTAAGACAAATACATTTATTAGAAAGTCCAATAGTAGAAAAATATATCACCAAATATCCTATTGATGGCGATAACGTTGTTGGTAAGCTTAAATATCAGGATAATAATGTTTATATTAACGAAACACAATATTTCGCTAATGTTCCCGAAGTTGCATGGAGCTTTTATATTGGAGGCTATCAACCTGCACAAAAATGGCTAAAAGACCGTAAAGAACGTAAACTGGAGTTTGAAGATATATTGCATTATCAAAAGATAATAGTTGCTTTATCGGAAACTGATAGAATAATGAAAGAGATAGATAAAATTGATATTGAATAAATAAAAACAAAATATTACAACATGGAACAATATAATTATTTTTTTGTCGATAATTTAAACAAAGAGGTTTTAAACGAAGAAAACCCTAATTATTCATTTCTTATTGAAGTTGAATCTAAATATTATCCCGATGGTTTTTATTTTTACAAAGAAGAGACTTTATTAATTCGTACAAAAGATGATTATAATACAGTTCAGGCAAAAATAGAAAAAGCTCTTAACGAATACAGTTTACAAAAAAATATTCCGAAAAATAGTTATCTTTTGCAAGATGCAAACGAAATGAGTTTCGATCACCCTCATTTATTTGGAACAATCAGCGCAGAAGAATATTATATTTATACGGCAGGAATGTATCTCTCTGAAACAGGAATAGATTTATTGCACAGAAAGTAAAATCATATTGTGCGAAGTTTGTATTTGTTGTTCAAAGGATACAACAAATATCAAATAACAAAAGCTAAAACACATTAACAATTGAATTTTTATGAGAATATATCTATTAATACTTATAGTTGTACTTGGGATTTCATGCAACAATCAGTCAAATAAAAAAAAGGAGTCAACAGCAAAAACAAGCACCAAAGAAGCAACACCTGATTTTAAAGTTGCCATCAAATTTATTAATGAATATGTTGATATCTGTAACCCTAAAGATAAGG